>DATGHJ010000315.1:0-13892 GCA_035308085.1 Trinickia sp.
GGAGCAGACCTTCCCCGCGCCTGCTACGACGCTGGCTGGGGCGGCGGCGTTGCCGACGGCTTCGGTGGATGCTAGCGAGCGCTCGACGCCCGTCAGATAGAGAGAGGCGCCGGAGCGTGCTCGGCGCTTGGGGTGCGGCGGCAGCGGCCGTGCGCTATCGGCAGCGCTCGAGCAGCGCCTCGAGCGCGCGGTCCGGCATACCGCTTTCGCGCAGTGCTTCGACGGTACGGCTCACGTAGTCGAGCGTCGTGCCGTAGCGGCCGCGAGCGCAGCCGAGCACAGTCTTGACGATCGTATCGGACAGCTTGCCGGTATAGGTCGCCACATCGCGCCGCATCACGAACGACAGCGCCGAGACGCGCTGTCCGTCCGCCAGCGCGCACGGCAGCCACGACGGGCGATACGAGCCCATTGTCATTTCGCGCCGCCAGAGTGCTTCAAGGTGGGGCATGGCGCCCGCGGCGGCGAGGCGGAACGCGATGCCGCTGCACGAGCCGCCGCGATCGAGCGCGAGCACGAGGCCGGGCTGCTCTGGCGTGCCGCGATTGACGCGCGACCACAGGTACAGGCCACGGTGATAGCCGTGCACGCGGGCGCGCACCGCTTCGACCGTCGGCAGCCCCGGGTTCCAGATCAGCGAGCCGTAGCCGAAGAGCCAGAGGTCGCTCGATCTGTCCCAGCCTTGCAGCGTATCGGCGAGCGACGCCGCCATTTCCTCGTCCGTCAGATACCGCGCGACACCGAGCCTCGGCGGATAGCCGGGGCACGCGGCGGTGAGGCCGGGGGCGAGGTGCGAGTCGTTCACGGGCGGAAGGCGGTCGGCTATCGGCGGTCGTTCGGAAGATTATCGGCCATCGTTCCGCTCGCTCCGATCCTTTTGATAAGGATCGGGAAAACCCAGTGCCCCGAGGATCTCGGTTTCGAGCGTTTCCATTTCTTCCGCTTCTTCTTCGACTTCGTGGTCGTAGCCCTGGGCGTGCAGCGTACCGTGCACGATCAGGTGCGCGTAGTGCGCTTCGAGCGGCTTGCCTTGCTCGGCGGCTTCTTTCTCGACCACCGGGCAGCACAGGATCAAGTCGCCCGTGACCGGGTCGTCTTCCGTTTCGGCGTAGGCGAAGGTGAGTACGTTGGTCGCGTAGTCCTTGCCGCGATAGGTGCGGTTGAGCGTGCGGCCTTCGTCGGCGTCGACCAAGCGCACGGTCAACTCGCCGTCGGCGAACAGCGCCGCCTTGATCCAGCTAGCGACAGTCGCGCGCGGCAGCAGCACCTTGTGCTCCGGATAAGCCTTCGCCGCAGGGAATTGCAGGTTGAGCGTCAGTTTGGGCGCGCGGGTCATGCGATGGGCTTGGTCGGGTTTGGCTGTTGCGTTTTCGTTCGCATGGGGATCAGCGGCCGTCGGGCTGGTGATGATCTTCCTTGTGCGAGTGCGCGTCGTAAGCCTCGACGATGCGCGCGACGAGCGGGTGCCGCACCACGTCCGCGCTCGTGAAGCGCGTGAGCGCGATGCCGCGCACGTTCGCGAGCACCTGCTGAGCTTCGATGAGGCCGCTCTTGTGGCCGCGCGGCAAGTCGATCTGCGTCGTGTCGCCGGTCACGACCGCCTTCGAGCCGAAGCCGATACGCGTGAGGAACATCTTCATCTGCTCGGGCGTCGTGTTCTGCGCTTCGTCGAGGATGATGAACGCGTGGTTGAGCGTGCGGCCGCGCATGTACGCGAGCGGCGCAATCTCGATCATCTGACGCTCGAACATCTTCGCCGTCTTGTCGAAGCCGAGCAGGTCATACAAGGCGTCGTAGAGCGGGCGCAGATACGGATCGACCTTTTGCGCGAGGTCGCCCGGCAAGAAGCCGAGCCGCTCGCCTGCTTCGACGGCCGGACGCGTGAGCACGATGCGCTTGACCTGGTCGCGCTCGAGCGAGTCGACCGCACATGCCACGGCGAGGTACGTCTTGCCGGTGCCCGCGGGCCCGACGCCGAACGTCACGTCGTGCGACACGATCTGCTTGAGGTAGTCGCGCTGGGCGGGCGTGCGGCCGCGCAGGTCGGCGCGGCGCGTGTAGAGCTTCGGCCCGAGTTCTTCGAGGTTCTCCTCATCGCCCACGCTCGCGGGCTCGTCGAACGGATGATCGGGATCGCCGCGGAACCGCACGTCGATCTCGGCGCCGCCGTTCGCGCCTGTATTGCCGGGGTGGCGCGCTTCGACGAGCGCAAGCTGAATGTCGTCGACGGACAGCGGCTCGCGCGCGCGGTTGTAGAAGTCTTCGAGGGCGCCTAGCGCGACTTTCGCGCCGCGCCCGCGGATTGCGATCCGATGGCCGCGGCGCTGTAGCGTGACGTCGAGAGCCTGCTCGATCTGCCGCAGGTTTTCGTCGAGCGGGCCGCAGAGGTTGGCGAGACGCGCGTTGTCTTCGCGCGGTGCGGTGAATTCCAGTGACTGGGCGACTTTCAAGGCGAGGATTCGATCCTTAATGACGTAACTGCGGTAACGTGCTTAGTGCGCCGATGCGGCGGGTTCTGGCGCGAGCACGAGCTCGCCGCGCAGCGAATGCGGATACCAGTGCACGATCTTCGCGTCGATCATCTGGCCGATGAGGCGCGCATGCGACGCGACAGGCGCCGGGAAATTGACGACGCGGTTGTTGGCGGTGCGTCCGGCGAGTTCGTTCGGGTCTTTGCGCGCGGGGCGTTCGACCAGGATGCGCTGCACCGAGCCGACCATCGATTCGCTGATCTTGTTGACGTTCGCGTCGATGGTCGCCTGCAGATGTTGCAGGCGTTTGAGCTTGACCTCGCGTGGCGTGTCGTCGTGCAGGTTCGCCGCCGGCGTGCCGGGACGCGGGCTATAGATGAACGAGAAGCTCGTGTCGTAGCTCATTTCGTGCACGAGCGCCATCGTCTTGTCGAAGTCTTCGTCCGTTTCGCCGGGGAAGCCGACGATGATGTCCGTCGACAGCGACAGGTCCGGGCGGATCGCGCGCAGTTTGCGGATCACCGACTTGTATTCGAGCACCGTGTAGCCGCGCTTCATCGCCATCAGGATTCGGTCGGAGCCGTGCTGCACGGGCAGATGCAGGTGCGAGACGAGCTTCGGCACCTTCGCGTAGGTGTCGATCAGACGCTGCGTGAATTCCTTCGGGTGCGACGTGGTGTAGCGAATCCGCTCGATGCCGGGAATCTCGGCGACGTATTCGATCAGCGTCGCGAAATCAGCGATCTCGGTCGCGCCGAGCGTGAGCGCGCCGCGATACGCGTTCACGTTCTGGCCGAGCAGCGTGACTTCGCGCACGCCTTGGTCCGCCAAACCGGCGATTTCGGTGAGCACGTCGTCTAGCGGGCGCGACACTTCCTCGCCGCGCGTGTACGGCACGACGCAATAGCTGCAGTACTTGCTGCAGCCTTCCATGATCGAGACGAACGCGCTCGGGCCTTCGACGCGTGCGGGCGGCAGGTGATCGAACTTCTCGATTTCCGGGAACGAAATATCGACTTGCGCACGGCCGCTCGCACGGCGCGCGTCGATCATCTGCGGCAGGCGGTGCAGCGTCTGCGGACCGAACACGAGGTCGACGTACGGCGCGCGCGCGACGATCGACGCGCCTTCCTGGCTCGCGACACAGCCGCCCACGCCGATCAGCAGATTCGGATTCGCCTCTTTGAGCTCGCGTACGCGGCCCAAGTCGGAGAACACTTTTTCCTGCGCTTTTTCCCGCACGGAGCAGGTATTGAAGAGGATGACGTCCGCGTCTTCCGGGGAGTCGGTCTTGATGAGCCCTTCGGCAGCGCCGAGCACGTCGACCATTTTGTCGGAGTCGTACTCGTTCATCTGGCAGCCAAAGGTCTTTACATAAACTTTCTTGGTCATGAAGTTCGCCGTTCGCAGTGGTTGACCTGGGGGCGTCCGTCGTAAGTGGGGTTGAAAAGAAAAAGGGCGCAAATGTGCGCTGATCAGCCCTCTATTATAGCCTTTCAGACTTTTCGAGCCTTGGCCGCCGGGCGGTGCCCGCCCAAGCTCAACAGCGTCTTCAGCTCGCGCTCCTCGCGCTCGGAGCGCGCGCAGGAGGTCCAGCAGCGCGGTCACGCGCTGCATGTCGAGCGGCACGTCGAGACCCGGATCTTTCCGCTCGCGACGTTGCTCCCTGCGTGCTGCGCGGCCTCCACGAAAAGCCTGATATCGCCGAGCCGATCCATTCGAGATTCGATTGTTCGATTTCGTTTGAGAATGATTTAAATGCTACGCCAATTATCAAAGGCGGGCGGCCCCGGGAGAATTCGTCCTGTCCAAATCCCGTTTCAAGGGGCCTCAAATGCCAATTCCATTGCTAGCGCTCGCGATGAGCGCATTTGCGATCGGCACGACCGAGTTCGTCATCATGGGCATCCTGCCCGATGTCGCGCGTGATCTCGGCGTAACGATTCCGTCCGCCGGATTGCTCGTCTCCGGCTATGCGTTGGGTGTCACCGTCGGCGCGCCGCTGTTGGCCGTCGTGACGAGCAAGCTGCCGCGCAAGTTCGCGCTGCAAATGCTGATGGTGATCTTCGTGATCGGCAACGTGCTGTGCGCGAGCTCCCCGAACTACACCGTGCTGATGGTGGCGCGCGTCGTGACCTCGTTTGCGCACGGGTCGTTCTTCGGGATCGGGGCGGTCGTCGCCGCCTCGCTCGTGCCGCAGGAGAAGCGCGCCAGCGCGATCGCGATGATGTTCACCGGGCTCACGCTCGCGAACGTGCTCGGCGTGCCGTTCGGGACCTTCATCGGCCAGGAGTTCGGCTGGCGCATGACGTTCTGGGTGGTCGCCGCGATCGGCGTGCTGTCGCTCGCAAGCGTCGCGGCGCTGGTGCCGAACCACCATGACGCGGGCCCCGTGGGGCTCGGCCACGAAGTGCGCGTGCTCAAGGAGCCGCAGGTGTGGCTCGCGCTCGCGATGACGGTGCTCGGCTTCGGCGGCGTGTTCATCGTGTTCACCTACATCACGCCGATTCTCGAACAATTGGGCGGCTTTTCGCCGCGCTCGGTGACGCTGATTCTCGTCCTGTTCGGCGCGGGGCTCACGGTCGGCAACACGCTCGGCGGCAAGCTCGCGGATCGTGCGCTGATGCCGTCGCTGATGGGCATCCTCGGGGCGCTCGCCGTGGTGATGGTGATCTTCGCGAAGACCAGTCACTCGCCGGGGCTCGCCGCAGTGACCGTGTTCGTGTGGGGAATCGCCGCGTTCGCGACGGTGCCGCCGCTGCAGATGCGCGTCGTCGAAAAGGCCAAGCATGCGCCGAATCTCGCGTCGACGCTGAACATCGGCGCGTTCAACTTCGGCAACGCGGCGGGCGCGTGGCTCGGCGGTCTCGTGCTGACGCACGGTCATGGGCTCGATACGCTGCCGCTGGTTGCCGCGGCCGTCGCGGTTGCGGCGCTCGCGCTCACGTGGGTCGCGGCGCGGCTCGATGTGCCGGCGGCCAAGCGCGTCGTCGAGCGGGTTTCGTCATGAAGCGTTCCACGTGCGGTGGCGCGGGTCAAAGCCCGCGCCGCCGCACGTGATAACAGTGTGACGATTTCTTCGTTTGAGCGCCGCCCCCCCGATGCTAGCCTTGCCTCCATTCGAGTTTGAGCGCCGCGCCGCGGCGACCACGGAGGCAACTGACATGCATTCCCCCTTGGCGCTGGTCCGCGAACCTGCCGAAGATGCGCAGCTTCGCAGCCGTTTGAACGAACCGTTCGATGCGCTCGAACACGTCGTCGGCGTGAACCTCGCGCGCTTGCGCGCCGAGCGGCAGCTCTCGCTCGACGCGCTGGCGCGGGCGTCGGGCGTGTCGCGCGCAATGCTCGCGCAGATCGAATCGGCGCGCAGCATTCCGTCGATCAAGGTGCTGTGCAAGATCGCGCTGGCGTTGAAGGTGTCGGTGGCAGCGTTCTTGCGCCGGCATGCGGTGAACGGCATCGAGCATCTGCCGGCCGAGCGCGCGCGGCGCGTCATCAGCTCGAACGGGCGCTTTTCGGTGCGCGCGCTCTATCCCGACACCGAGCCCGCCAGCACCGAATTCCACGAGCTGCGAATCGCGCCGCTGCATACCGAAGAGGGTGCGCCGCGCGTGCCGGGCACGACGATCAACCTCGTCGTCAGCGACGGCACGCTCGAACTCAGCGTGCATGACAGGCGGCAATTGCTTGCGACGGGCGATGCGATCGTCTTCGACGCCGACCAGCCGCACACGTTGCGCAACCCGGGCGACACCGAAGCGCGCGCCTACCAAGTGACCGTCAACGCGGAAACGCCGCCGCGCTGGGACATTCCGCTTGCGCGCGAAGGTTCGCGCGATGAGCCGGAGCCGGGCTGATCGGCGCAACCGAGATCTTGCGCTTGCCAACGGCGCGACCCGGCCCTGGAGGAACGCCTTCATTTCGATCTTGTCAGGTCGCTCGGCGCCGCCCTGCAAGCGGCGCTTAGCTGTTGTATGCTTCACCCGCCGGTCGAACCGGCAATCAGTGCGTCTTCAGGGCGGGGCGAAAATCCCCACCGGCGGTATGCCGGCGTAAAGCCGGCGAGCCCGCGAGCGCCCGCACTTTCATGGCGCGACAACGTCGCGTCGCCGAAAGAGCGGGGTCAGCAGATCTGGTGCGATGCCAGGGCCGACGGTCATAGTCCGGATGGAAGAAGATGTGCAGATAGTCACGTCCGTCTCGCTAGCGGCGTGCGGCTCATGCTGCGCGGCGCATGCGTCGTTCTGTCTGTTTGCAATGCCCTGGAACGTTTTTCGCCCATTCTCATTGCGAGGAGCGTTTCACATGTCTCAATCTGCTGTTTCCACGGCGTTTGCCGAACTTCCGCTGCTGTCCACCGAAGCCGTTCCGCCGCGCATCGACGCCGCGCTCAAGGCGCTGCGCGACGGCCGCGCCGTCGTGCTGCAAGACGATCACGATCGCGAGAACGAAGCCGACCTGATCGTCGCCGCCGAGCGGCTCACGGTCGAAACGATGGCGCTCCTGATCCGCGAATGCAGCGGCATCGTGTGCCTGTGCCTGCCCGACGACAAGATCCGCGCGCTCGAATTGCCGCCGATGGTCGCGCAAAACGAAAGCCGTCACGGCACGGCGTTCACGGTCTCGATCGAGGCGCGCCACGGCGTGAGCACGGGCGTCTCGGCGGTGGACCGCGTCACGACGATCCGCGCCGCGATCGCCGACGATGCGAAGCCCGCCGATATCGTCCGTCCTGGCCACGTGTTCCCGCTGCGCGCCGCCCACGGCGGCGTGCTGACGCGTCGCGGACACACCGAAGGCACGGTCGATCTCGCGATTCTCGCGGGCTTGAAGCCGGCCGGCGTGTTGTGCGAATTGATGAATCCGGACGGAACGATGACGCGCGGCGCCGATGTCGAGCGTTTCGCGGCGAAGCACGATCTGCCGATGCTGACGATTGCCGAGTTGGTGGAGTTCCGCACGACGCTGGCGGCTGCGGCGAGCGAGTGTGTCGCCGACGCGGTTTGACGCTAAGCGATGAGCTTGCCGACGGGCTTTGAAACGCTCGTCGGCAATCGGTACTACAACGACGAAACAAGCGAGCGGCGATTCGCGCCCGCTACGACTGCACATCCCCGAACTCCCCGCGCGCCCCGGCGGCGACGAGTTCCGGTAACTGCTCCATCCGCTCCATGATGCGGGTCACGCCGAGGCTGCGCAGCACCTCGGCATAGCCGTCGGGGATATGGCTCGCGCCGACGAACGCGATCGTCTTCATGCCCGCCGCGCGCGCCGCGTGCAGGCCGGAGACGCTGTCTTCCACGACTAGGCAGCGCGCCGGCTCGACGCCCAATTGCTGCGCGGCATGGAGATACACATCGGGAAACGGCTTGGGCCGCGCGACCTGTTCGGCGCTGAACACGCGCGGGCCGAAGACATCGGTGAGCCCGGCGCGCTTGAGCGACGCGCCGACCCGCGCCAGGCGGCTGTTCGACACGACCGCGGCGGGCAACGTCACGCGGTGCAGCGCATCGCGCACGCCGGCGATCGGGCCGAGCGACTTCGCGAGCGCGGCTTCGATATTGCGGTCGATCGTATCGAGGAAATCGGCGGGCAGCGTGATGCCGAATTTCGTTTCGAGGCTCGCGAGAAAGCGCGAGGTCTGCTGACCGAACGCGGTTTTCGCGACCTCTTCGAAGTCGATGCCGGGAAAGGCGGCCGACAGCGTTTCGACGAGCACGCGATCGGCGATGATTTCGCTGTCGACGAGCACGCCGTCGCAGTCACAGATGAGATGGTCGAGCATGGGAGCCAAGCGAGAGTGCGGCGCAGCGTTTTGAATTGCCGAAAGCCCGCGTTTATCCGCAGCTTCGCGGGCTTTCCGTCCGAAAGCATCATGATACGTGCATTGCCGCTGCGCCAAAACTCCGACCGCGCGATTCATGCTCAACGAGTGTTGCCTGTCCCTCAATGCACGTGGGCGTAGAACAGCGCGGCCATCGCGCCGCCCGCGAGCGGTCCCGCGACCGGAATCCACGAATAGCGCCAGTCGCTGTCACGCTTGCCGGGAATCGGCAGGAGCGCGTGCATGAGCCGCGGAGCGAGATCGCGCGCGGGGCTCATCGCGTAGCCGGTCGGGCCGCCGAGCGAGATGCCGATGCCGAGCACGAGGAGGCCGACCGGCAGCGCGTCGAGCGAGCCGAGGCCCACATGCGGCGTCGCCAAATAGAGCACGCCGAGGATCAATACGAACGTACAGATCATTTCCGTCAGCACGTTGTGCGGCACGCTGCGGATGGCCGGCGCGGTGCAGAAGCACGCGAGCTTGAGATCGGCGTCTTCGGTGTTCGAGAAGTGCTGCCGGTACGCGAGCCAGACGACAAAGGCGCCGAACATTCCGCCGAGCATCTGCGCGGCGATGTAGCCGCCGACCTTGCTCCATGCGAACTTGCCGGCGAGCGCGAGGGCGATCGTGACGACCGGGTTCAAATGCGCGCCGCTGAACGAGGCGGTCATGTAGACCGCGATGAACACGGCCATCGCCCAGCCCCAGACGATGACGATCAGATCCGCGCCTTTACCTTTCGTGCGCGCGAGCAGGACGTTGGCGACCGCGCCGTTGCCTAGCAGGACCAGCACGGCCGTGCCGATGAATTCCGCGATATAAGGGGACATTGTTTTGTTCTCCAAAAGATTTTTCTTGCGAGCCCGGCGATGCCGGGCCCGCTTTTATTTCGTGCGGGGAGTGGCGCGAATGGCGGCCTGGTCCGCCATTCGCGTCAGTTGGAATCGGCCCAGGCTTTCGCCGCGGTGATCGCCCGCTGCCAGCCGGCGAGGCATCGCGCGACTTCGCGCTGCTCCAGCTTCGGCGAGAAGCGCTTGTCGAGCTGCCATTGGCTTTGCAGTTCGCCGACGTCTTTCCAGTAGCCCACTGCGAGACCAGCCAGATACGCCGCGCCGAGCGCCGTCGTTTCGCTGACTTGCGGACGCACCGCATCGACGCCGAGGATGTCGGCCTGGAATTGCATCAGCAGGTTGTTCGCGCAAGCGCCGCCATCCACGCGCAATTCGCCGACGCGAATGCCCGAATCGGCTTCCATCGCTTTGAGCACGTCCACCGATTGATAAGCGATTGAATCGAGCGCCGCGCGCGCAATGTGCGCGTCGGTCGTGCCGCGCGTCACGCCGAACAGCGTGCCGCGCGCACGCGGATTCCAATGCGGTGCGCCGAGGCCGGCGAACGCGGGCACGAGGTAGACGCCGTCGCTATGCGCGACGCCTGCCGCGAGCGCTTCGACGTCCGGCGCGCTCTTGATGATGCCGAGACCGTCGCGCAGCCATTGCACGACTGCGCCTGCGATGAAGATGCTGCCTTCGAGCGCGTAGTTGACCTGGTCGCCGATCTTCCACGCGAGCGTCGTGACGAGGTTGTTCTTCGATTCGATCGGCTTGTCGCCGGTGTTCATCATCAGGAAGCAGCCGGTGCCGTAGGTGTTCTTCACCATGCCGGACTTCGTGCACATCTGGCCGAAGAGGGCGGCGTGCTGGTCGCCCGCGATGCCGCCGATCGGAATCTTCGTGGCGAACACGGTGGTCACGGTCGGACCGTAGATCTCGGAGGAGCCGCGCACTTCCGGCAGCATGCTGCGCGGGATGTCGAGCAACTCGAGCAACTCGTCGTCCCACTTGAGCGTGTGGATGTTGAAGAGCATCGTGCGCGACGCGTTGGTCACGTCGGTCACGTGCAGCGCGTGCTTCGTGAGGTTCCAGACGAGCCAGCTATCGACCGTGCCGAACGCGAGGCGGCCTTGCTTCGCTTTTTCGCGCGCGCCTTCGACGTTGTCGAGAATCCAGCGGATCTTGGTCGCGGAAAAGTATGCGTCGATCGGCAGGCCGGTCTTCGCGCGCACTTTGGCTTCGAGATCCTGCGCTTTCAGTTGATCGCAGAATTCCGCGGTGCGCCGGTCCTGCCAGACGATCGCGTTGTAGACCGGCTGGCCGGTTTCACGGTCCCAGACGATGGTCGTCTCGCGCTGATTCGTGATGCCGATCGAGGCGATCGACGAGCCGTTCATGCCCGCGTGCGTCACGCACTCGGCAGCGACGCCGGCTTGCGTCGACCAGATTTCCCACGGGTCGTGCTCGACCCAGCCCGGCTGCGGATAGATCTGCCCGAATTCCTTTTGGGCGACGGATACGACGCTGCCCTGCCGGTCGAACAGCATCGCTCGCGAGCTGGTGGTGCCTTGGTCGAGCGCTAGAATGTACTGATCCTGCATCGTCTCTTCTCCATGTGTAGTCGATTCGCCTCTGCGGACAGCGGGGCGATGGGGTTACAGCGTTTTTTTAAAGTGACTTCGGGGCTGCGGGTGTTGATGTGCTGCTAGCGCGTCAAAAGCTGCATAACGCAATGTCGAAACGATGTTCAGCCCGCCATGGGCGACGCGGCGGCTGCAACGGGCGCTTGAGCGAACCATTGGTCGATATCGGCGCATACGGTTTCGAGCGTGCCCGCTTCGAGATGCAGGCCGAGCTTCGAACGCCGCCACAACACGTCTTGCGCGCTCTTCGCCCATTCGTTGTCGCGCAGGTAGCGCAATTCGCTTTCGTAGAGACCCGGAGCGAATGCGCGGCCAAGGTCGGCCAGCGCCTTCGCGTCGCCGATCACGCGTGCTGCGCGCGTGCCATACGAGCGCGCATAGCGGCGCGCGAGCTCGGCGGGCAGCCACGGGTGCTCCGCGGCGAAGCGCGCGGCGAACGGCTCGAACTTGGCCTGGGCGATGTCGCCGCCGGGCAGCGGCACGCGCGCGGTCCACGCGTGCGCGTCGATGCCGAGCGCGCCGGCGAGGATGTCCGTGGCTTCTTCCGCGAGCTTGCGGAACGTCGTGATCTTGCCGCCGAACACCGACAGCAGCGGCGCCTGGCCCGGCTTCGCATCGAGTTCGAGCTTGTAGTCGCGCGTGACGGCGGAGGGGTTGTCGGCGCCTTCCTCTTCGAGCAGCGGGCGCACGCCGGAGTACGTCCAGCAGACGTCTTGCGGCGAAATCTTGCGCTTGAAGTAGCGGTTGATCGATTCGCAGAGGTAGCGCGTTTCGTCTTCGGTGATTGCGACTTGCGCGGGGTCGCCGCGGTATTCGATGTCGGTCGTGCCGATCAGCGTGTAGTCGTGTTCATAGGGGATCGCGAAGATGATCCGCTTGTCGGGGTTCTGGAAGATGTAGGCGTGATCGTGCTCGAACAGGCGCCGCGTGACGATGTGGCTACCTTTGACGAGCCGCACGCTGTGCTGCGCTTCGCGGCCGAGCGCGCCCGAGAGCAACTGGCCGACCCACGGCCCCGCCGCATTGGCGATCGCGCCGGCGCGTACGTCGATGAGCCGGGCGTCGCTACGCTTGCCGTTGTCCGTGGATTCGAGTTGCGCATGCCATTCGCCGCCCGCGCGCACGGCCCTCGCGAGCTTCGTGCGCGTCATGACGATCGCGCCGCGTTCGGTTGCGTCGAGCGCATTCAACACGACCAGGCGCGCGTCGTCGACCCAGCCGTCGGAATAGACGAAGCCGCGCTTGATCGAATCGACGAGCGGCGCGCCGGCCGGATGCCGGCGCATGTCGATGCCACGCGAGCCGGGCAGCAGTTCGCGCTTCGCCAGGTGGTCATAGAGGAAGAGCCCGGCGCGGATCAGCCACGCGGGACGCAGGTTCGGCATATGCGGCATCACGAAGCGCAGCGGCCACATGATGTGCGGCGCGGCGTGGAGGAGCGTCTCGCGTTCCTGCAGCGCCTTTCTGACGAGACCGAACTCCTTGTATTCGAGGTAGCGCAGGCCGCCGTGAATCAGCTTCGTGCTAGACGACGACGTGTGCGCCGCCAGATCGTCCTGCTCGACGAGCAGCACGGAGAGGCCGCGCCCGGCCGCGTCGCGCGCGATGCCGGCGCCGTTGATCCCGCCGCCCACGACGAGCAAATCGTATCTCGTGCCTTGCGTCACTGACTCTGTCCCCTGAGTGCTGAGTTCGTCGATGGAAAATGAGACGAACCAAAAATGTTCGTTTTCGAAATTTAGCGAACAAAATCGAAAAAGTAAAGTTCGAAAATAGGGTTCGGAAGTTTCGAAATCCGCCGCGCGCTATCATGGATAAAACAGTGAGGTGAACATGCGTGGACTGATGACGATCGGTGCGGCGGCTAGTGCGGCGGCGCTGCTGGCCGGCTGCGTGGGGACGCCGAGTCTGAATGGCGGATTTGGCGCACCGTCGCTGGTCGCGCTGCAGGAAATGTGCGGCGCCGAGGCGGTGAACTACCGGGACGATGCGCAGCCGGTGTATTCGACGCTCTTCGATGCGTACGTTGCGACCCGCCACGGCAGGATCTCGAAGCCGGATTTCTGTGCGTTCCAGGCGTCGATTGCGCAACGATATTCGGCGCTTGGCTCGGGAGGTGGTGAAACGCGCGGCCAGTGGGCGACTTTCTTTAATGAACAGCGCGCTAAGGCGCTGAGCTGGCGGGCGGCCGTCGATCCGACGTTGAGGAGCGGCTGAGCAGCGTAGCAGCGGCGTAGCGGGCGGCCGTCGGCCGGAGCAGGGCCCGCGTCAGCGCAAGAATGGAAACGGGTCCGCGCAAGCGCGGACCCGTTTTCGTTCGAAACGAATCAGAAGGCTGTGTCAGGTCTTCGCACCGGCGGTGCGAACGCTCATTTCGGATGCGCGGCCTTTCGATCGTCGGCCGCTGACCTAAGAAAAACGCTTGATCGCTTTGAGCGCGGAGTCGCCGTGCTCGGTGATGCGCCATTGCTGGAGGCCGGAGGCCAGGTTCTCGAGCTGGACGAGCTGGTGCTCGAGTAAAGCGTCGAGTTCTTCGCGGTCCATATCGACCTGGTTGGGAGCATCCTTTACGAGCATCAACGTGGCGAATTCGTGCGGGCTCAGCATCGTTCTCTCCATGGCAACCATAACTGTCAAGGAACCGGCCGCGTCTGCGGCCGGCGCGCGCTGACCTTTTGGGTCGGTGCGGAAAAACTGTCACCTGCGGCGCTCGTTGGCGAGCGGCGGGGAATTGGAGTGTAGTCAAGCACGCGTTCTTCTCCAAACCGTCCCGCGAAAATTTTCCATTTGACAATTCGCCGCCCGAGAGGCGGTTGGGTCTCAACGGCAAATCCTTGATTTCACGCGAAGTTTTGCGTGCGATGCAGCACGCGGCGCGCCTGTTTCGGCGGCTTTGGCTAGGAGAATGGCTAAAACGCGCTTAGCACCTGGCGCGATTTTTCATGTGCGCGTGTGTGAGTACTCGCTATTTAGTAGCCGAACCGGCGCACGTCATTCGGCGACGAACACCTGCGTCCCGGCTTTCGCGAGCGTCGCTTCCATTTCGGGCGGCGCGGGCGCGTCCGTGAAGAGAGCGTCGATCTGATTCAGGTGCCCCTGGCGCACGAGGGCCGGGCGGCCG
>DATGHJ010000316.1:0-5322 GCA_035308085.1 Trinickia sp.
GTCGTGCTCGACGCCGCGCGCGCCGCGAAGGCCAACGGCGCGACGCGCTTTTGCATGGGCGCGGCCTGGCGCAATCCGAAGGAGCGTCACATGGAACCCCTCACCGCGATGGTTCGCGGCGTGAAGGAAATGGGCCTTGAAACCTGCATGACGCTCGGCATGCTCGAAGACGCGCAAGCGAAGCAGCTCGCCGACGCCGGGCTCGACTACTACAACCACAACCTCGACACGTCGCCCGAGTTCTACGGACAGATCATTTCGACACGCACCTACCAAGACCGTCTCGACACGCTCGAACGCGTGCGCGACGCGGGCATCAACGTGTGCTGCGGCGGGATCATCGGCATGGGCGAAACGCGCCGAGAGCGCGCGGGCCTGATCGCTCAGCTCGCGAACATGAACCCGTATCCGGAGTCGGTGCCGATCAACAACCTCGTTGCGATCGAAGGCACGCCGCTCGAAAACACCGAACCGCTCGATCCGCTCGAATTCGTGCGCACGATCGCGATCGCGCGCATCACGATGCCGAAGGCGATGGTGCGTTTGTCGGCCGGGCGCCAGCAGCTCGACGACGGGATGCAGGCGCTGTGTTTCCTGGCCGGCGCAAACTCGATCTTCTACGGCGACCAGTTGCTGACGACCAGCAACCCGCAGGCGGAAAAGGATCGCAAGCTGCTGGCGCGGCTTGGGATTCGCGCGGAGGCGGCGCAGCAGATGCCGGTGGAAACGGCGGGGAGGTGTGAGGGGATGCAAGCGGCGAATTGAGCGGCGCTTTGCTCTGAGTCAGCCGATCGGGAAGAGCGCTCGCTGCCGAGCGCTCTTTTGCATTGGATCGCGGCGAATACGCGCCGCCTAAGTTGCTGAAAGACCACTCGATCGAAAGAGCCATCGCCCCGCTTTCGCTGATTCGACCTGCATGCGAATGGTCAGGGGTGCCGGCTTCTTATTGTGGAAATAGTTAGAAAAATTGAATGCGGACGAATCCAATTGAAATTTATCAAAGTAGCCATTCAGAAGATCGATGGCTTCTATCGGATCGATTATAGAGTCGGCGTTTAGATCCGTATCCAAACTAAGTCTCGAACTTCCGTCAGCTCCATGAGAAATCGCCTAAAAATCAGCCCCGCCGCAAGCCAACCGTAATCACACTTCCGCCGCAAACGTTTCACGTAATTTTCTTACCGTTTCTTCACACTTAGCCGACTTTGGACGAGCCGGCGCCATCGCAATCCCGAGCAACCACCAGCCGCGGCTCGCAGCACTGCCCCCCGTTAATGTGGAGACAACGCATGCGCCTTCGGACGACGGTTACGCTCGCCTTACTCTCAAGCATCGGCCTCATGGGCTGCGGCCCTGACGACGACTCCGCTTCCTCGATCGCCGCGCCGGCAGCCAATGCGCCGTTGTCGGCAGCGAATGACAACGCCGCGGTCAGTCCCGCAGTCAGCCCCGCAGTCAACCCAAACCTCAGCGCCAACGCCACGGCCAACGCAGGCCCGAGCGCCACCAGCCTCGTCGCCACCCAGCCCGACACGTTCCCGAACGAACCGCCTCCGGTGCCCCCCGACGTGCACTATCCGCCGGATTCCAGCAGCAACTGACAGCAACCCAACCGCGGGCCAAGCCGCTCCTTGCGCCCGCACCTCCCCCAAGCAGAAGGTGAAACCAAATGACCTTGAATAGCCGTCGCCGTTTTCTGCAAACCGTAGCGCAATCCGCGGGCGCCGCCGCCGCGATGACCGTCTTCCCCGAATCGATCCGCCGGGCGCTGGCCGTGCCCGCGGCGTCGCGCACGGGCAGCCTTGGCGATGTCGAGCACATCGTCGTGTTCATGCAGGAGAACCGCTCGTTCGACCACTACCTCGGCCACCTGCGCGGCGTGCGCGGCTACAACGACCGCTTCCCGATCCCGCTGCCGAGCGGCCAGCCGGTGTGGAACCAACCGTCGAAGGAAAACCCGCAGCAGCCGGTCATTCCGTTTCACCTGAACACGCAGACGACGAGCGCGCAATGCGTGGGCGACCTCGACCACACCTGGTACAAGACGCAAGCCGCGATCGACGCCGGCCGCTACGACCAATGGCCCGCGAACAAGACGGACCTGACGATGGGTTACTACCTGCGTCCGGACATTCCGTTTCACTACGCGCTCGCCGACGCGTTCACCGTCTGCGACAACTACTTCTGCTCGCTGCCCGGCCCGACGCACCCGAACCGCTCGTACCTGATGACGGGGATGGTCGATCCGACCGGCACGCAAGGCGGGCCGCTGCTCGACAACAACGATTTCGTCGACGGCGACGGGCCGCCCTCCTACGCGCTGCTCTCGTGGACGACGTATCCCGAGCGGCTGGATGCGGCCGGCATCTCGTGGCAGGTCTACCAGCAGGGCCTGACCGGCGCCGATCCGCTGAACGGCAACTACGGCACGAACGTGCTGATGAACTTCCAGCAGTACATCAACGCGCCGGTCGGCTCCTCGCTGTACAACCGCGCGATGACGGTGCGCACGATCGACCAATTGAAGGCCGACGTGCAGGCGAACAATCTGCCGCAAGTGTCGTGGCTGCTGCCGCCCGCCGCGTATTCGGAGCACCCGTCGTACACGCCCGCGTACGGCGCCGAATACCTGTCGAACATTCTCGACGCGCTCACGTCGAACCCCGACGTCTGGAGCAAGACCGTCCTGTTCGTGATGTACGACGAGAACGACGGCTTCTTCGATCACATCGTCCCGCCGCAACCGGCGACGACGCGCGCGCAGGGCCTCTCGACGGTGACCGTCGACGGCGAGATCCACAACGTCGTGAACCCGCTGCGCGGCGGCAGCTACTATGCGGACGGCTTCCCGTACGGCCTCGGCCCGCGCGTGCCGATGACGGTCGTCTCGCCGTGGACCAAGGGCGGCTTCGTCTGCTCGCAGGTGTTCGATCACACCTCGGTGATCCGCTTCATCGAAGCGCGCTTCGGCGTCAATGAGCCGAACATCACGCCGTGGCGCCGCGTCGTGTGCGGCAACCTGACGTCGGCGTTCGACTTCCGCACGCCCGATTCGACGATGCCGCCGCTGCCCGACACGAGCAACTACAAGTCGATCGCCGACAACCAGTGCGCGAACAACCCGGCGCCCACGGTGCCGGCGACGCCCGGCGTGGTCGATCCGCAGGAGCCGGGCACGCGTTACGCGCGTCCGCTGCCGTACGAGCTGCACGTGAACGCGCATGTGAAGGCCGAAGAGAACGAGCTCAATCTCTCGTTCGCGAACACGGGCGAGCACGGCGCGCACTTCTACGTCTACTCGACGAACCGCACCGACGGCCCGTGGCGCTACACGGTCGAAGCGCACAAGTCGCTCGCCGACACGTTCGATCTGTCGGCGACGTCGGGCGTTTATGAGTTCACGGTCTACGGTCCGAACGGCTTCGTGCGTCAGTTCATGGGTACGACCGCGCAGAGCACGCAAAGCGGCACGCACGCGCGCGTCGCGAGTCCCGAAGTCGAAGCGGGCTACGACATCGCGAACGGCAACCTGTACGTGAAGATCGTGAACCACGGCAAGGCCGCGATCGAACTGACCGCGCTCGACAACGCCTACGGCGCGCCAACGCGCGGCTTCAAGCTCGGCGCGCAAGACGAAGTCGAAGCACGCTGGGAGCTGCGCTCGAGCCATCACTGGTACGACCTGACGATCTCGGACGGCACGGGCGGCACGTTCCTGCGGCGCCTCGCCGGCCACATCGAGACCGGCCGTCCGAGCTTCTCGGACCCGGCGGCGGTTGCGCCGGTGACGACTCTCGGCAGCCTGGGGTAAGCGCGGAACGCCCCCCGCCAAGCGCGCGGGGGCCGAACCTCAGTCACGCGATTCAATGCACGCGCGGCCGGCCGTGACCCACGCGCCGGCCGCAATCATTTGCACGCTCACACCAGCGCGTGCGGCGCGAGTTCGACCGGCTCGTCGCGAAAGCGCAGCGGCGCCGCGCAATGCACGAGCGTATCGACGAAGTACTTCGCGCGCGGCCACGGCCCGTAACCGGCCGCGACGTTGATATGCCCCGCGTCGCCGAGATTCACGAACGCGCTGCCGAGGCGCTGCGCCAGCTCGCGCGCATCGGCCAGCGGCATCCACGGATCGGTTTCGCTGCCGATCACGATCGACGGCACGCCGAGGCGCCGCGCGTCGAACGCACCCGCAAACGCGAATTTCTTTGGACTCGCCGGCGCGACGAACAGCACCCCCGCCACGTTCGACGCATGCGAACCGTGCGCCAGCGCGTGCGCGGTCGCGAGGCAGCCGAAGCTGTGTGCGGCGAGCACGAATGGCCCCTTCTCGCGCGCGAGCAAGTTGCGCACGGCCTGCGACCAGGTCGCGAGATGCGGCGCGTCCCAATCGGCCTGCTCGACGCGCAGCGAGTGCGCGAATTGCCGCTCGAGCCAGGTCTGCCAGTGCGCGCCCTCGCTGCCGTGGAGGCCCGGTACCGTCACGAGGCGCGGCGGCCACGTCGATTTGGTGCATGCAAGCATTTGCCCTCCCGGCGAGGAATTCGAGCAGGCATTCTCGCGCGCGCCCGCTTCACGCCGAACCAATTTTTCGTGCTTTGTTTATCGGCGGAAATAGGACCGCCGCGCGCGGAGGCGGCTGAAAAAGTAGAATGAAGCCTATTCTTAACGGAGTGGCTTCATGTCGGCACCCTCTTCGTCCGCCTCGCAGCGTCCGCTTCAGCCGTTTCATCCGGCATTTCCCGTCGACGATCTCACCGAAGCCCGCGCGTTCCACGGCGATCTGCTCGGCTGCGCCGAAGGCCGCAGCTCGCCAAAATGGGTCGATTTCGATTTCTTCTGCCATCAGCGCGTCGCGCACCTTGCGCCGAACGAGACCGGCCGTACCGGCGTGAATGCGCTCGAATTCAAGGCATTCGCGGACATCGGCCGCCTTTTCACGAAGTAAGGGCCGGCTCACATTCGAACGATATGAAGATTCTGTTTTACACGTCGTATGGCGATCCGTCCGTATGGCTCAACGACCTGGCCCAGGCGCTGCCGCGCGCCGACTTGCGCGAATGGGAGCCCGGCGACACGGCGCCTGCCGACTACGCAATCGTCTGGCGTCCGCCGCGTGAATTGTTCACTCACCGCTCCGGCTTGCGCGCGGTGTTCAACCTCGGCGCGGGCGTCGATGCGATCCTCGCGCTCGAGCACGCGCATCCGGGCACGCTGCCGCGCGAAGCGGCGCTCGTGCGGCTCGAAGACACCGGCATGGCCGCGCAGATGGCCGAATACGTCACGCACGCCGTGCTGCGCTACCTGCGCCGCTTCGACGAATAC
>DATGHJ010000317.1:0-6530 GCA_035308085.1 Trinickia sp.
CGTCAGGCGTGATCGGCAGCGAGAAGCGCAGGAAACCGTACGCGCCGAGCTTCAGCATGATCGCCGCCAGCACGACGGAGCCGCCTGTCGGCGCTTCCACGTGCGCGTCAGGCAACCACGTGTGCACTGGCCACATCGGCACCTTCACCGCGAACGCCAGGAAGAATGCAATGAATAGCAGCACCTGGGGCGTCATCGCGATCTGCGCGTGCTGCCAGGTTGCAAGGTCGAAGGTGCCCGTCTGCACGTACAGGTAGATCAGCGCAACCAGCATCAGGAGCGAGCCGGCCAGCGTGTACAGGAAGAACTTGAACGCTGCGTAGACCCGGTTCGCACCGCCCCACACGCCGATGATGATGTACATCGGGATCAGCGTAGCTTCGAAGAACACGTAGAACAGCAGGCCGTCGGCCGCCGAGAACACGCCGACCATGATCCCCGACAGAATCAGGAACGCGGCAAGGTACTGCGACACGTGTTCGGTGATCACTTCCCAGCCGGCAATCACGACAATCACGGTGATCAACGCGGTCAGCACCACAAACCACATCGAGATGCCATCGACACCGAGGTGGTACGTGATATGGAAGCGCTCGATCCAGTTCGCCTGCTCGACGAACTGCAGCGCCGCCGTGCTCGAGTCGAAACCGGTAATCAGCGGCAACGTGACGAGCAGGCCGAGGATCGAACCGATCAGCGCAAGCCAGCGCGCCGGTGCGGGGTTCTTATCGGAACCAATAGCGAGAACAGCGAGGCCGAAAACGATCGGCAACCAAATCGCGACACTGAGAATCGGAAAAGAGTGCATAAGTATCCCCCGCCTTATTTGCCGCCGAGCGTTACAAACAGGGTCAGGAGCCCCAACATGCCGATAATCATGGCGAACGCGTAGTGATAGATGTAACCGGATTGGAGGAAGCGGATCACGCTCGCGAACCAGCCGATGAAGCGCGCGCTTCCGTTGACGATACCGTCGATGACCACGACATCGCCCTCTTTCCAGAGGCCGCGGCCGATCGCCACCGCCCCCTTGGCAAACACGATGTCGTTGATCTTGTCCATGTAGTACTTGTTATCGAGCAGCGTGTAGATCGGACCGAACGCGCGGCGAATGACCGCCGGCAGATCCGGACGCTTCAGATACAGGAACCATGCCGTGACCACGCCTGCGAGCGCGAGCCATACCGGCAGGCCCGATACCGAGTGCAGGCCCATCGCCACCCAGCCGTGGAATTCGTCGGCCATCTCGTGCAGCGCCGGATGGTTATCGCCGATGAAGATCACCTGGCCGAACGCCACGCCGTGTTGGAAGAAGTCGCCGAACAGCATCGGACCGACTGCGATCGCACCGATCACCACCGACGGAATCGCGAGCAGCACCAGCGGCACCCACACGACCCACGGCGTCTCGTGCGGTTCGTGTGCGTGGTCGTCGTGACCGTTGCCATGGCCGTGGCCGTGGTCGTCGTGACCATGGCCGTGCGCCGCGTGCGACGCCGCTTCCGCGCCGAGCGGCGAGTCAGGGTGCTTCGGACCGCGGAAGCGCTCTTCGCCGTGAAACACCATGAAGTACATACGGAACGAGTACAGCGCAGTGACGAACACGCTCGCCACGACCGCGAAGTACGCGAAGCCCGAACCCGGCAGATGCGAGAGCTTCACCGCATCGATGATCGAGTCCTTCGAATAGAAGCCCGAGAAGAACGGCGTGCCGATCAACGCGAGCGAACCGACGAGCGACGTGATCCAGGTGATCGGCATGTACTTGCGCAGACCGCCCATGTTGCGCATGTCCTGATCGTGATGCATCCCGATGATGACCGAGCCCGCGCCGAGGAACAGCAGCGCCTTGAAGAACGCGTGCGTCATCAGGTGGAACACCGCGACCGAGTAGGCCGACGCTCCGAGCGCAACGGTCATGTAGCCGAGCTGCGAGAGCGTCGAATATGCGACGACGCGCTTGATGTCGTTCTGGACGATGCCGAGGAAGCCCATGAAGAGCGCGGTTATGGCGCCGATCACCATAATGAACGACAGTGCCGCATCCGACAGCTCGAAAAGCGGCGACATGCGCGTCACCATGAAGATGCCGGCCGTCACCATGGTTGCCGCGTGAATCAGCGCGGAGATCGGCGTCGGACCTTCCATCGAATCGGGCAGCCACACGTGCAGCGGGAACTGTGCCGACTTACCCATCGCACCGATGAACAAGCAGATGCAGGCGACCGTCAGAAGGCCCCAGCTCGTACCCGGGAACGACAGCGCTGCCAACTCATGGTTCTTCGCGAACACGTCCGTGTAGTTCAGCGAACCGGCGTACGCGAAGATCAAGCCGATGCCGAGCAGGAAGCCGAAGTCACCGACGCGGTTCACGAGGAACGCCTTCAGGTTCGCGTAGATCGCGCTTTCACGCGTGAAGTAGAAGCCGATCAGCAGGTACGACACGAGGCCCACCGCTTCCCAGCCGAAGAACAGCTGCAGGAAGTTGTTGCTCATCACGAGCATCAGCATCGAGAACGTGAAGAGCGAGATGTACGAGAAGAAGCGCTCGTAGCCGTCGTCGTCGGCCATGTAGCCGATCGTGTAGATGTGCACCATCAGCGACACGAAGGTCACGACGCACATCATCATCGCGGTCAGCGTGTCGACCAGGAAGCCGACTTCGAGCTTCACCGAGCCGACGTTCATCCATTCGTAGACCGTCGCGTTGAAGCTCGCGCCGTTCAGCACGTCGACGAACACCATCGCCGACAGGATGAACGAAATGAACACGCCCAGGATCGTGACCCGGTGGCTCCCCTTGCGCCCCACCATCTTGCCGAACAGCCCCGCAATCAGCGAGCCGGCGAGCGGTGCGAGCGGAACCGCCAGCAGCAGGTTTTCATTGAGTGTCGTTGACATAACAGCTGTGCCTGAATTTAACCTTTGAGCTGATCGAGGTCTTCGACGTTGATCGTGTCGAGACTACGGAACAGAGTCACCAGAATCGCGAGGCCGATTGCGGCTTCAGCCGCGGCCACCGTGAGCACGAAGAACACGAAAACCTGGCCGTGCACGTCGCCGAGATAATGCGAGAACGCGACGAAATTGGTGTTCACCGCCAGCAGCATCAATTCGATCGCCATCAGGATGATGATGATGTTGCGGCGGTTCAGGAAAATACCGACGATGCTGATCGCAAACAGGATCGCACCGAGCACGAGGTAGTGAGCAAGGGTCAACATGTTTTTCTCCAGTGCGCTCAGGCCTTGTTGCCGACCGTGCCGGCGCCGGCGTTGCCCGGTGCGGCTTCGCTTGCGGCGGCTTCGGGCAATACCTTCTCCGCCGGCATCTTCACGAGGCGCACGCGGTCTTCGCGACGCACCTTGACCTGTTGCGACACACGCTGACGCTTGCTGTCCTTGCCTTGGCGCGCGGTCAGCGCGACGGCGGCGAAGATCGCCACGAGCAGCACGAGGCCGGCGATTTCGAACGGGAAGATATAGTCGGTGTAGATGACCCTGCCGATGAGGCGCGTGTTCGGCATCGCGCTCGTCGCACCGGCCACGCTTGTCGCGAGGTCGTGCACCGGCGTGACCGTCGCGCCGTAGCCGTGCCACAGGATCAGCGCCGTTTCGATCACGATGATCGCGCCGACCACCGTCGCCATCGGCACGAAGCGCCGGAAATCTTTGCGCAGGATGTCGAGATTGATGTCCAGCATCATCACCACGAACAGGAACAGCACCATCACCGCGCCGACGTAGACGAGCACCAGCAGGATCGCGAGGAATTCGGCCTGCAGCAGCATCCAGATGGCCGCCGCGTTGAAGAACGCGAGCACGAGGAAGAGCGCAGCCGCAACCGGATTGCGCGAGGTGATCACCTTCAGCCCTGACACCGTCAGGAGCGCTGCGAAGATGTAGAACAGTACGGTCGTGAATTCCATGATTACCGGTTCATCGTTAGCCCATCGTCAGGCATGGTGGTTCTTTGGCTTGAGGCATCCGCCGGACGGCCCGGCGATTTTCCGCGCCGCGGCACACGCAGGTCGCCCCGCGGCGCACGGCCTTCGGGCCGGCAGCATCAAACCAAAAACGGTCAAGCTAAAGCGTTTAAACGAGGTTCAGCGGTAAGGCGCATCGGCTGCCTTGGACGCCGCGATCTCCGTTTCGTAGCGATCGCCGACTGCCAGCAGCATTTCCTTCGTAAAGTAGAGATCGCCCCGCTTCTCGCCGTGGTACTCGAGAATCTGCGTCTCGACGATCGAATCGACCGGGCAGCTTTCCTCGCAGAAACCACAGAAGATGCACTTGGTCAGGTCGATGTCGTAGCGCGTCGTGCGGCGCGTGTTGTCCGCGCGCGTTTCCGACTCGATCGTGATCGCCATGGCCGGGCACACCGCTTCGCACAGCTTGCATGCGATGCAGCGCTCTTCGCCGTTCTCGTAGCGGCGCAGCGCGTGCAGCCCGCGAAAGCGCGGCGAGATTGGCGTCTTTTCTTCCGGGAACTGCACCGTAAACTTGCGCTTGAACGCATAGCGTCCGGTCAGCGCCAAGCCCTTGAGCAGCTCGGTCAGAAAGAACGTCTTGAAGAAGTTTTGGATTGCGGTCATGTTCTCGTCCGCCCTTTAATTCCAGATATTCAACGGCGACATGATCCAGAACCCGACCACGATCACCCACACCACGCACACCGGCAGGAACACCTTCCAGCCGAGACGCATGATCTGGTCATAGCGGTAACGCGGGAACGTAGCGCGCGCCCAGATGAATACCGACAACAAGAAGAAGACCTTCAGCACGAGCCAGAAGATGCCCGGGATGAAGGACAGGAAGCCGAACGGTGCGCTCCAGCCGCCGAGGAACATCGTGGCACACAGCGCCGAGATCACGATCATGTTGATGTACTCGGCGAGGAAGAACAGCGCGAACGCCATACCCGAGTAATCGATCATGTGACCCGCGACAATTTCCGACTCCCCTTCCACCACGTCGAACGGGTGACGGTTCGTTTCAGCGATGCCCGAGATGAAGTACACGACGAACACCGGCAACAGCGGCAGCCAGTTCCACGACAGGAACGTCACGCCGTAGCTCGCGAAGAGACCGCGCTCCTGCGAGGTGACGATATCCGACAGGTTCAGGCTGCCCGAGGTCATCAGCACGACGACAAGCGCAAAGCCCATCGAGATTTCGTACGACACCATCTGCGCCGCCGCGCGCATCGCGCCAAGGAACGCGTACTTGGAGTTCGACGCCCAGCCCGCCAGAATCACGCCGTACACGCCGACCGACGAAATCGCGATCGCATACAGCAGACCCGCATTGATATCGCCGAGCACCGCGCCCGCCTGGAACGGAATCACCGCCCACACCGCGAACGCCGGCACGACGACCATCACCGGCGCGATCAGGTAGATCCAGCGGCTTGCGGCCGTCGGCTGAATCACTTCCTTCAACAGCAGCTTCAGCACGTCGGCGATCGGCTGCAGCAAACCGGCCGGGCCGACGCGGTTCGGACCGAGACGCACGTGCATCCAGCCGATGAGCTTGCGCTCCCAGAGAATCAGGTAGGCCACGCACAACAGGATCGCGACGGACACCACCAGGATCCGGATGAGCGCCCACACCGTGGGCCATGCCACGCCGAGAAGCTGAGTGCCGCCCGAGTTGATCGTATCGAACAAGCTCATTTACGCCTTCTCCACCACCAGTTCACCGAACAGGCTGCCCAGGGCAGCACCGGCAGGCGTAGCCGCCGATACTCGGACAACGTCTGCAGCAAGATTTGCCTCACGCACCGCGGGCGCTTGCACTTCGCGCTCGCCCTGACGCACGCGCACCGCGTCGCCATCCTTCAACGCCAGCTTGTCGAACAGCGCGGCAGGCAGACCGATCGCGTTCGCGGCCCGTGCAGCGGCCGTCAGATGCAGCGACGGCGCACGGCGCACGAGCGGGTCGGCGTGGTAGATCGGCACGTCGGCGATGCGCTCGAACTTGCCTTCCGCGGCCTTCGGCGCGGCGCCGTTCGCACGCGCAACCGCGGCGTTCGTACGGTTCGACAAGCGCGCGGCGATTTCACCCTCGCCAAGCGCGGCCGTGCGCACTTCTTCCGCCGTGTCGTACTCGAAGCCGGGCAAGCCGAGCAGGCCGCCGAGCACACGCAACACCTTCCACGCGGGACGCGTTTCGCCGAGCGGACGCACGACGCCGTTGAACGACTGCACGGTGCCTTCCGCGTTGACGAACGCACCGGCCGTCTCCGTGAACGGAGCGATCGGCAGCAGCACGTCGGCGTAATCGGTGCCGTGCTTGAACGCCGACAGCATCACGACCATTTCCGCCTGGTTCAGCGCGGCCAGCGCTTGCGCCGGATTCGCGGTGTCGAACTCGGGTTCGACGTTGAGCAGCAAGTAGCCCTTGCGCGGCTGCTCGAACACTTCTCGTGCGTTCAAGCCGCTCTCGCCCGGCAGCGCGCCGGCCACGTGGGCACCGACCGTATTCGCCGCTTCGGTCGCGAAGCCGAGCGTAGCGCCCGTGTTTTCAGCG
>DATGHJ010000318.1:0-5036 GCA_035308085.1 Trinickia sp.
AGATCAAGGCGGGCCTGAAGGCGATCTATCTGTCGGGCTGGCAAGTCGCGGCTGACGCCAACACCTCCGGCAACATGTATCCGGACCAGAGCCTGTATCCGGTGGACAGCGTGCCTTCCATCGTCAAGCGCATCAACAAGGCGTTCCAGCGCGCCGACCAGATTCAAACCATGGAGCGTCATGACGGCAAGTCCGGCGCGCAGGTCGATTATTTCGCCCCCATCATTGCCGACGCCGAAGCCGGCTTTGGCGGTTCGCTCAACGCCTTCGAACTGATGAAGGCGATGATCGAGGCGGGCGCCGCGGGCGTGCATTTCGAGGACCAGCTCGCATCAGTCAAGAAATGCGGTCACATGGGCGGCAAGGTCCTCGTGCCGACGCGCGAGGCGGTCGAGAAGCTGGTCGCGGCGCGGCTGGCTGCCGACTGCATGGGCGTTCCGACGATCCTGCTCGCTCGTACCGACGCCGAGGCCGCGGATCTGCTGACTTCCGACGTCGACGAGACCGACAAGCCGTTCTGTACCGGGGAGCGCACCCGCGAGGGCTTCTACCGGACCCGCAGCGGTCTCGAGCAGGCCGTGGCGCGGGGTCTCGCCTACGCGGCGGTCGCCGACCTGATCTGGTGCGAGACGGGCAAGCCCGATCTCGCGTTCGCCAGGGCCTTCGCCGAGGCGATCCAGGCGAAGTACACCGGCAAGATGCTGGCGTACAACTGCTCGCCGTCGTTCAACTGGAAGAAGAACCTCGACGACGCGACGATCGCCAAGTTCCAGAAGGAACTCGGCGCGATGGGCTACAAGTTCCAGTTCATCACGCTGGCCGGCTTCCACGCGTTGAACTACTCGATGTTCAACCTCGCGCACGGCTATGCGCGCCAGCAGATGAGCGCGTTCGTCGAGTTGCAGCAAGCGGAATTCGCGGCGGCCGACCGGGGCTTCACGGCCGTGAAGCACCAGCGCGAAGTCGGCACGGGCTACTTCGACGCGGTGACGCAGACGGTCGAGCGCGACGCGTCGACGACCGCTCTGCATGGCTCCACCGAAGACGAGCAGTTCTTCGACAGCCAGAAGATGAAGGAGGTGAAGGTCGCTTGATGATCGCTTGATTGCCAAGCGATTCAAAGCGGAGCGCGCGCCACTGTCTCACCGGCGTCGACGAGCGCGGCGCGCACCGCTCGCAGCCAAGGAAAGCGCAGGCCAAGGCTTGCCAGATACAGGGGGGAGCGGCTGTCGCGGATGCTGCACGAAGAAGCCGCAGCGCGACAGCCGACGGTACGCGGCTCAGCCATTTGCGCCGCGATGCCTGCAGTAAAGGGAACGCGCCGGCACACCGCCGGCGCGCTCTTCTTTACGGCGCAGCAGGTCCTGAATTCAGAAGCCGGCATACGGCACGCGAAATGCGCCCCGTCGCGCGTCACCGATACACGATCACCGGGATTTTCGTATGGGTCAGCACGCGCTGCGTCTCACTGCCGATCAACAGGCTGCCGAGCCCGCGCCGTCCGTGCGACGCCATGAAGATCACGTCGCAACCGCCGTGCTCCGCCGCTTCGATGATCCCGAGATACGGCGACGGATGCACGCTCGTCTGGCTCTCGCAGGCGACACCGGCACGCCGCGCCGCCTCCTCCACATCCTGCAGATGCTGTCGTGCTTCGCGCTCGCTGCGCTCTTGGAAATCGGCGGGCGGCTCGATCACGACCTCGGAAAACGGCGAGTACGGATATTGCGGCAAGCACGCATAGGCGGTAATCCGCGCGCCGACCGATTGCGCCAAGTCGATCGCGCCGTCGATTGCCTTTTGCGACAAGTCGGAACCATCGGTCGGAACCAGGATGTGCTTGAACATGGCGCTCTCCGTCGTCGGCTGTCCTCGCTATTGGCTTGCGCGGTGCCACTCGCGGTCATACGCACGTTCGCGCAACCCTCCAAACCGATTGTAGTGCGAGGAAAATCGCCGCAAGGCGGGTTTGCGGGTCAGTCCGCATATCGGAAACCCGTGGCTGTTCGCGGCCGTGACACCTTACTTCCAGTAGCTGGGATGCTCGTACGTGTGTTTGAGAAAGTCGAGAAAGAGCCGCACCCTGAGCGGCAAATGACGCCGTTGCGGGAACACCGCGTGGATGCCGATCGGCGGCGCGGCGAATGCATCGAGCACGCTGACGAGCCGTCCGTCGGCGATATCGGTGCCCACCTCCCACCAGGAACGCCACGCGAGCCCGTGGCCTTCGAGGCACCATTCGTGCAGCACCGCGCCGTCCGAGCACTCCATCGTGCCCGACACCTTGATCGACACGACCTTGTCGTCCTGCTGGAACACCCAGCCCCGCTGCTGGTTGGCGCTCGCGCCGAGCGCGAGGCAATTGTGGCGGGCGAGATCGGCGAGCGTCTCGGGCATGCCGCGCCGCGCCAGATAGTGCGGCGACGCCACGCACACGCGCCGGTTCTCGCCGAGCCTGAGCGAGACCAGCGACGAATCCGGCAACTCGCCGAGCCGCACCGCGCAATCGAAGCCCTCGTTGACGAGATCGACCATCCGGTCGGACAGATCGAGCGTGATCGACACATCCGGATGCGCGAGCGTGAAGGCCGGCACGAGCGGCGCGACGTGCTTGCGCCCGAAGCCGGCCGGCGCCGACACGCGCAAATGGCCGCTCGCCTTCACGCCACCGGCGGAAACGCTCGCTTCGGCGTTCTGCATGTCGTGGATGATGCGCTGACAGTCTTCGAGGAAGGCCGAGCCTTCGAAGGTCAACGTGAGCTTGCGCGTCGTGCGTACGAAGAGCTTGACGCCGAGCCGCTCCTCGAGCGCGTCGAGCCGGCGGCCGATGATCGCGGGCGCCACGCCCTCCGCCTGCGCGGCAGCGGAAAGACTGCCCTTGGCGGCGACCGCGACGAAGGTTTCGATCTGCTTGAAACGAGGCATGGGCGGGGACCGCGTCGGCCGAAAAAAGGGTTACATAAACATGTGGATGGCCAGATTAGGGTGATAAAAGTAAAAGATCAAGTGATCTTTCCGCTCTTTTTAAGCGCGGGCGATCACTAATACAATTCATCTCGACCTCTATAGGAGCGCATGGCAATGTCGGCCATAACGACACTTCTTCCCAAAGCAGTGATTTTCGACGCCTACGGCACGTTGTTCGACGTGCACTCGGTCGTCGCTGCGGCGGAGCAGATGTTCCCTGGCCACGGCGACGCGCTCTCGCAGTTGTGGCGGCAAAAGCAAATTGAATACACGCAGTTGCGCACGCTGGCCGATCCGGCTGGCGCGCGCTACCAGCCGTTCTGGAACATCACGCTCGATGCGCTGCGCTATAGCGCGCGCAAGCTCTGCCTCGACCTCAGCAGCGCCGGCGAAAAGCGCCTGATGGACGAATACGCGTGCCTGTCCGCCTATCCCGACACCGTGCCCGCCTTGCGCCGGCTGCGCGAGATGCGCGCGGGCGCGGGGCACGTCGGGCTGGCGATCCTGTCGAACGGGAATCCGCAGATGCTCGACATCGCCGTGAAGAGCGCCGGCATGACAGGCCTTTTCGACCGCGTGCTGTCGGTGGACGCCGTGCGCGCCTACAAGCCGGCCCCCGCTGCGTATGCGCTTGGGCCCCAAGCCTTCGGCGTGGTCGCGCGCGAGATGGTGTTCGTGTCATCGAATGGCTGGGACGCCGCCGGCGCGGGATGGTTCGGCTACACGACGTTCTGGATCAATCGCGCGGGCGCGCCCGCCGAGGAATTGGGGGTGATCCCCCACGGCACGGGCGGCGGCATGGCCGACCTGCTCGATTTCATCGAAAACCTTGCGTCGCCCGACAAGAGTCAAGGCCGCAACCGCCACAGCCCTGGCGGTTGAGTCGACTCGAAGCGGGCATCAAGGTATTTCTCATGCGTATCTTTATCATCTGACCGACCAAGGAGAATCCCATGGCCACCACGCTGTCGCTGCCGCAAGGCATGGAAATCACCGGTGCAATCCAGCCGGGTTTTGAAACGATCCTGACGCGCGACGCGCTCGAACTCGTCGCCAAGCTGCATCGCGCATTCGAGCCGCGCCGCCAAGAGCTCTTGAAGGTGCGCGCCGAGCGCACGAAGCGGCTCGATGCCGGCGAGCGCCCCGATTTTCTCAAGGAAACCCAGGCGATCCGCGACGGCGACTGGAAAATCGCGCCGCTGCCGAAGGATCTCGAGTGCCGCCGCGTCGAGATCACCGGACCGGTCGAGCGCAAGATGATCATCAACGCGCTGAACTCCGGCGCGGATTCCTACATGACCGACTTCGAGGATTCGAACACGCCGAACTGGGACAACCAGATCACGGGCCAGTTGAACCTCAAGGACGCGGTGCGCCGCACGATCTCGCTCGAGCAGAACGGCAAGTCGTACAAGCTCAACGACAAGATCGCGACGCTGATCGTGCGTCCGCGCGGCTGGCACCTCGACGAAAAGCACGTGACGGTCGACGGCCAGCGCGTGTCGGGCGGCGTTTTCGACTTCGCGCTGTTCCTGTTCCATAACGCGAAGGAACAGCTCGCACGCGGCACGGGGCCCTACTTCTATCTGCCGAAGATGGAAAGCCATGTCGAAGCGCGTCTGTGGAACGACATCTTCGTAATGGCGCAGGAAGCGATCGGCATTGCCCGCGGCACGATCCGCGCGACGGTGCTGATCGAGACGATCGTCGCCGCGTTCGAAATGGACGAGATCCTCTACGAGCTGCGCGAGCACAGCTCCGGTCTGAACGCGGGCCGCTGGGACTACATCTTCTCGGCGATCAAGAAGTTCAAGAACGACACGAACTTCTGCCTGGCCGACCGCTCGCAGATCACGATGACGGTGCCGTTCATGCGCGCCTACGCGCTGCTTCTGCTGAAGACCTGCCACAAGCGCAACGCGCCGGCGATCGGCGGCATGAGCGCGCTGATTCCGATCAAGAGCGACGAGCAGGCCAACGAGAAAGCGATGAACGGTGTGCGCTCGGACAAGGCGCGCGACGCGGCCGACGGCTACGACGGCGGCTGGGTCGCACACCCGGGCCTCGTG
>DATGHJ010000319.1:0-11734 GCA_035308085.1 Trinickia sp.
CCCGGCGCCGCGGGCTGCGTCGGCGTTTCGGGCAGCGGGGCGAGCGGGTCGGTCGTGGTGCGCTGTGCCGCAGGCTTGGGCCAGTTGTGGGTGATGGTCGCCTCGGTAGCCGGGTTGATATTGCCGTTGATGTTCATCGAAGGTCTCGCTTGGGGTTGCGTTGGGATCGGGCAGTTGCTCGGGAATCCATGAAAACTGCCGTGTTGCCGGCGCTGCGTCGACGCGACTACACGCCTGACAACGAATGATCCCGCCGCGCGCGGGCACGCGATGACGCAAGAAGCGAGCGCTTTTCGACAGGTCTTACGAGGTGTTACGGGGCAGCACACAGTCTTTCGCGACTCGCTGCCGGAAGTGACGAATGCCGAGCGTTGCACAGAGCAAACTTCGGGTTCTCGTCGCCGGGCTTTCGTCGCCGGACTTTCGTCGCCGGGCTTTTGTCGCAAATGGCAGACACGCCCGGCCTGCACTATCCTGAGACGATTCGAGCAGCGCGTCCCGTCACACCCGTGCCGCCCTCTCACCCAATGGAGACGTCATGCCCTACCTGTTGCTAGTCGTCGAGCAGTCGGATCAGCGCAACAACCGCACCCTCGAAGAGGGACGCGCCCTCTACGACGCGATGGCGCGTTTCGGCGAAGACCTCAAGTCGCGCGGCGTGCTGCGCGCCGTCGAATCACTCGCGTCCACCCATCAAGCCGTGCGCGTGCAGGTGCGCGAAGGCGAGCGCCGGCTCGTCGACGGGCCGTTCGCCGAAGCGAAGGAAATGATCGGCGGCTTTTACCTGCTCGACTGCGAGAGCCTCGACGAAGCCGTCGCGATCGCGGCCGAGTGCCCGGCCGCGCGCTGGTGCACCATCGAAGTCCGCAAGATCGCGCCTTGCTACGAGTGAACCTGTCAGTCGCGGCGTCAGCGTGAATTCGTGTCTCGCGCCAAGGGTTTTCCCTTATCCGCCGCTGTCGATGTCGATCCGCTCGCGCATGGTTCGTCGTATCGGCAGGAGCGCGACAAACGCCCGCCCCGCCCACTGAACATTCGAAGGAGAACACGATGCGATTCATGATCATGGTGAGAGCGAATCCGACGAGCGAATCCGGCGCGATGCCGGAAGACTCGCTGATCGCCGCGATGGCGACCTATCACGAAGAACTGGCGAAGGCCGGCGTGCTGCTCGACGCCACGGGCCTGCAGCCGAGCTCGAAAGGCTGGCGCGTCCGCTATTCGGGCGGCAAGCGCACGATCATCGACGGCCCGTTCGCCGAAACGAAGGAGCTGATCGCGGGATATACGCTGATCCAGGTGCGCTCGCGCGAGGAAGCGATGGAATGGGCGCGGCGTTTTCCGGCGCCGTTCGGCGAAACGGCCGACGGCGAGATCGAAGTGCGCCAGTTGTTCGAACTGGAAGACTTCGAGCCGAGCGATGCGGTCGAGCGTTTCCGCGATCTCGAAGCGTCGCGCCGCGATGCGTGACATGCGTATGGCGCACGCGCAAAGCGCGGCAGGCGACGTCACGCGAGGCTCACGATGACGCTGGCGGCGACGCAAAAAGCGATCGAAGCGGTCTGGCGAATCGAATCGTCGCGCGTGATCGCCCATGTGGCGCGCGTCGTGCGCGACGTGGGCCTCGCCGAAGAACTCGCTCAGGACGCGCTCGTCGCCGCGCTCGAGCATTGGCCCGCGGACGGCGTGCCGGACAACCCGGGCGCCTGGCTCATGTCGACGGCCAAGAACCGCGCGCTCGACAAGCTCAGGCTCGACGCGCTGCACGCACGCAAGCACGAGGAGCTCGGCCGCGAGCTCGATGCGCTCGAGACGCACATCGTGCCCGACTTCGTCGACTCGCTCGACGCCGCGCGCGCGGACGACATCGGCGACGATCTGCTGCGGCTGATCTTCACGGCCTGCCACCCGGTGCTGTCGACCGACGCGCGGGTCGCGCTCACGCTGCGCCTGATCGGCGGCCTCGCGACGGACGAAATCGCTCGCGCGTTTCTCGTCCCCGAGCCGACGATCGCGCAGCGGATCGTGCGCGCGAAGCGCACGCTGCGCGCGGCGGGCGTGCCGTTCGAAGTGCCGCAACAGGAGGCGCGCGCGGCGCGCCTCGCGTCGGTGCTCGAAGTGATCTACCTGATCTTCAACGAAGGCTATTCGGCCACGGCCGGCGACGACTGGATGCGCCCAGCGCTGTGCGACGAAGCGTTGCGCGTCGGGCGTATCCTCGCCGAACTCGCGCACGACGAGAGCGAAGTGCACGGCCTCGTCGCGCTGATGGAGATCCAGGCGTCGCGCACCCACGCGCGCGTGGACGCGGACGGCCAGCCCGTGCTGCTCGCCGATCAGGACCGCTCACGCTGGGACCCGCTCCTGATCCGGCGCGGACTCGCCGCGCTGGAACGCTCGCGCGCGCTCGGCGGCGCGCTCGGGACGTACGCGCTGCAGGCCGCGCTCGCGGCCTGTCACGCGCGGGCCCGCAGCGCCGCGGATACCGATTGGGCGCAGATCGTCGCGCTCTACGATGCGCTCGCGCAGATCAACCCGTCGCCGGTCGTCGAGCTGAACCGGGCCGTCGCGCTCAGCATGGCGTTCGGCCCGGCGGCGGGGCTCGAAATCGTCGACGCACTCACCGCCGAGCCGTCGCTCGCGAACTATCACTGGCTGCCGAGCGTGCGCGGCGATCTGTTGCTCAAGCTCGGACGCGTCGACGAGGCCCGCACGGAGTTCGAGCGAGCGGCAGCGATGACGCGCAACACGAAAGAGCAGGCGCTGCTGCTCGCGCGGGCGCGGCAAGCCGGCGCGGGCTCACGCTAGAACGCGCCGTACTCCGCCATCCAATTTCCCGCCGCGGCAAACAGCAGCCGCACCAGCGCCGGATTGAGCGGCGCCAGCTCGCCGCATACGTGTTCGAGTTCGGCCTCGTCCTCGGGCGCTTCGATGGCTTCCGCGCAGCGCAGCAGCGCCTGCAGCTCGCCCGGGCCGCCCTGTAGCGCGTCCGCCACCGGCTGGGCGATGCGCAACTCGTCGGCGAGATCGGCGGCGCTGCGCTCGAGCACGAAATGCAGCAGCGAGAACATGCCGGTCATGAAGGCGGCATCGGCGAACGCATCGTCGCCCTCGCGGATGCGCTTGGCCGCCAGCTCCATGAAACGCGCCCTTGTGCCGACCAATTGCACGAGCGCGTTCGACGCGCGCGAAGTCGTGCCGCCGTCCGCATAGAGCGTGAGCAGCGCCCAGCGGTTGAGCCACGACGTGCCGACAATGGCGATCGCGTCGCGCACCGACGCGACCCGCTCCGCCCGCCCGAACGACGCCGAGTTCACGAAGCGCAGCAGGTGCATCGTGAGCGTCGGGTTGTGCTTGACCTCCTCTTCGACATCCGCGATGGACGGCTCCATGTTCAGCAGCATCATGAGCTTCACGAGGCTTTGCCGCTGCGGCGGAATCTTGCGCGTCGCGAGCACTTGCGGGTGCGCGAAGTAGAACCCCTGGAAATAGTCGCACCCTGCCTCGTAGGTCGTGAAATATTGCGCAGGCGTCTCGACCTTCTCGGCCACAACCTGCTTGCCCGCGCCATGCATCGAGGAAACAAAGCCAACCAGTGCGTTCGGATCCCACAACTGCACGTCGACCTTCACGAATTCCGCCTCGACGAACGTGCGGCCGCGCCGTTGCGTCTTTTCGCTGACGTCGTCGATTGCAAAACGATAGCCGGCGTCTTTCAGCGCGCAGACTCGCTCGGCCAGGCGCTCGTCGTATTCCACGGTTTCGAGGATTTCGATCACGAACTGCTCGGGCGGCAGCACGTTCAGCATGTCGCTCATGAGCCAGTCGCGGCCGGCGTTCACGAAACCGACATGTCCGCCAAGCGCGCGATCGACGCCCTGCTCGCAGAGCGCGCCGATCACGACGTCGGCGGTCGCGCGCGTGGGGTCCACCAAGCGGGCGTCCGTGTCGGGGAGAGAACGGAACAGCAGCTCATAGGCGACAAGCGATCCCTCTCGATTCAGGATGGGCTGACGGCCGAGATAGGAGGTCAGTGCGATCAAAGACAATGAGGCGGCGTCGGTCATGGTGCTCAGGTCAGAGTGTCCTACCACTGCTTACGGACGGGCCCGGCTATCCTTTAGCACAAAATCCTTGCGCGGCCTTACGGTGTTGTGCGCCGAGCCGCGCTGGCGAACCGGTTGCACGGTCACGTCAACTCCGGTTCCGCTGCGTAACGACTCGCTTTGGGAACCGCTTTGGCACCGAACGCCCGCGCGCCGCCGAAGTCAGCCGCGACGCTCCCATCGACTTTGAACACCGTCACCGCCTCGCGCAGCGCGTTCATCTGAGTGGCCATCGATTGCGCCGCCGCCGACAACTCCTCGACGAGCGCCGCATTCTGCTGCGTGACCTCGTCCATGTGGCTCACCGCCTGATTGACTTGCGTGATGCCGCGGCTTTGCTCGTGAGACGCCGCCGAGATTTCGCCGATGACGTCCGACACCTTGGCCGTCTCGCTGTGGATCTCCGCCATCGTTTCGCGCACTTGCGCCGCCTGCCCTTCGCCGGTCGCGATCGTGCTCACCGACAGGTCGATCAGATCTTTGATCTCCTTCGCCGCACTCGACGAACGTTGCGCGAGACTGCGCACCTCGCCCGCCACGACCGCGAAGCCGCGGCCCTGATCGCCCGCGCGCGCCGCTTCGACGGCGGCATTCAGCGCGAGGATGTTGGTTTGAAACGCGATGCCTTCGATGAGCGTCGTGATTTCGGCGATGCGCGACGAGTTCTCGCTGATTTTGCCCATCGTCTCGACCATCGATTCGACGACGCGATGCGCGTTCTCGGCCACCCCTGACGCGCTGCCGGCAAGCGAACTCGCGGCCTTCGCGTTCTCCGCGTTCTGCGCGACGGTGGCGGTCAACTGCTCCATGCTCGCCGCGCTTTGTTCGAGTGAAGCGGCCTGTGCTTCCGTGCGCGACGACAGATCGGCATTGCCGGCCGCGATCTGCCGCGTCGCCGAGCCGACAGATTCCGATGCGTTAAGCACTTCGCGCAACGCGGTTGCCACGCCTTCGACGAGACTGTTGAACGCTTGCGCGGTCTGTCCGATTTCATCGTCGCCGAGCACCGGCGCGTGCATCGTGAAGTCGCGCGTGCCGCTCACCTGCACGATTGTGTTTCGCAGGCCCGAGATGCCGCGATTCAGCGAGCGCGCGAGAAAGTAGATCATCGTGCAGACGATCGCCATGCCGAGCAGCATGACGGCGATCACGGTCACGAAGAGCTGATCGACGATCGAATGCGCGTGATCGTTATCTTCAGCGGCAAGCTGATTGAACTCGCTCGCCATCTGCTCGAGGTCGGCCTGGAAGGGCTGGAAATCGGAGTGATAGAGCGCGGTGGTCTGATCGTTGGCGGTCTTGGCGTCGTGCGCCGCGAGCTCGAACAGTTGGTGCGACTTCTGATCGTAGGCGTTCCAGTTGGCGATCAGCGAGCGGAATGTGTCCGCATGCTCGGGCTCCGTGAACATCGAGCCCAAGGTCGCCGACCATGTGTTGATGTTGCGCTCGGCGTCGGCAAAGATTTTCTTGGTGTCATTGGAAGTCGGGTCGAGCTGGATCGTCGACAGAGCGCTCGCTTTGATTTCTGTTATGCCCTGTACTTCTATTTCTCTCGCATGAGACGCGTCTTCCGCTTTCATCGCGATGCGCAGACCCGTCGCCGTGACGAACATACCGCCTGTCATCGAGACGATCGTGACCAACGAGAAAACTTGCAGCTTGCGACGGATGTTCATGTGACTCCCTTGAATACTTCTGATCAATACGCGCGCGGATATGCGGGCATCTGATTTATTTGACGGGAGCAAGGAGTGAAGACTTAAGTCGGGGGAAACGAGGTGGAAGCGGTTTCATGCCGCGCCGCGTCGAAATTGACCCGCACGGCGCGGGCACCGGACTCGAGAAAGCAATATTTTTCGCACTTTTTCTCATCGTTGCGTCGCCGGCGCATTGGCAACGCCTCTCGCTTTCACGCTTCGCTGCGACAGCATAAAAATCGATTAGTTACTCAAACAAAATCACGCTCGATGCAGTATGCACAATCAAATTCGGAATAGTCCGATTGAACCGCGCATATCAGAACCCTAGTCTCCTTGAACGCCAAGGGAGACCAACTAGATGTCAGAAGATCAAGCGCTACACATGATGGCGAAGTTGTTTTGGAACAGCTTTCTCATTGCAGGGCCGGTACTTGCCGCCACGCTGATCGTCGGCCTGCTCGTCAGCGTCTTTCAAGTCGTGACGCAGCTTCAGGAAATGAGCCTCAGCTACGTTCCGAAGCTCGCCGTCGCTGGCGTCGTCATCGTTCTGCTCGCACCGTGGATATTGGGCCGTCTGACGGGGTTCGCAGCTTCTTTGTTCAAAAGCATCCCCGCGCTCGGTTAGCCGATGGCCACCGAGATGGGTACGGCGTGGGCGATCGCCGCGCTGCTGCTTTCGTTGCGCGTCGGGCCAGTCTTGGTGCTGGCACCGCCGTTCTCGCAAATCCGCGTGCCGGTGCGCGTTCGCCTGTGCCTCGCGCTGGCGCTTGCCGCATGCTTTGCCGCGCCGGTCGCCAACGCCGTGCCGCACGCCGCGTACGGCAACGGCGGGGCATTGCTGCTATCGGCGCTTTCCGAACTCGCTCTGGGCCTCGCGATTGCTTTTGCGTTTCAGGCGGCGTTTGCGTCGCTCTCATTCGCCGGTCGCGTTCTCGACGTGCAAGCCGGCTTCGGCCTTGCGATGGTCATCGATCCCGGCTCGCGCAGCCAGGCGCCCTTGTTCGGCACGATCCTCACGCTCGCTGCCGGTGTTGTGTTCTTTGCCGCGGGAGGCCACCTCGAAGTCCTGCAGCTGATCGCCGTGTCGATCGAATTGGTGCCGGTGGGTCACGTGCAAATCCTCGGCAGTCCGCAATCGTTCATCGCGTACTTCAGCGTCGTCATGGGCGTCGGGCTCGGCGCGATCGCCGCCGCCATGGTCGCGTTGTTCCTGATCGACCTCACGATCGCCTTCCTCTCGCGCGCGCTGCCGCAAATGAATGCGCTGATGCTCGGTCTGCAGGTCAAGGCCATCGCCGCGCTGATCGTCATGGCGCTGTCCGCCGGGTTGCTCGCGCCGGTCGTGCTGCGGCTCACGCGCATGGCGCTCGAATTCGTGCCCTCGATGGATTAGCCGATGTCGAATAGCGAACAGAACAAATCCGAGCAGGCGACCGAGTACAAGCTCGCACAGGCACGCAAGAAAGGGATGCTGCCGCGCAGCCAGGATCTGGGGATCGTCGTCAGTCTCGCCGCGTTCGCCGGTTACCTGTGGGTGCGCGGCGATCAGATGGCGGCTCGCCTTGCCGCGCTCAGCGAACGCTCCTTGAGCGACGCGGGGACGCTCGCCATCGGCAGTCACGCAGTGCTGATCTGGCTCGGCTCGCTCATGTCGCGAGCGCTCGACATTTTGCTTCCGCTGATCGGCGTCGCCGTGGGTGGCGCTTTGATCGCGGCGCTGGCGCAAACGCGATTTCTCTTCGCGCCCTCCGCCTTCAAAGCCGACTTCTCGCGGCTGAATCCCGCACAAGGGCTCAAGCGCCTCTTTTCGCTGCAGACTCTGATCGACGCGGCAAAGGCGTGCGTGAAGATGATCGTGTACTGTGCGATCGCCTATCTGACCGTCTTCGAGGTGGTCAGAACGGCTACGCACTCGGCGCTGCAGGGCCGCAGCCTCGCGGCGACGCTCGGCCACAGCGGTCTCGACCTGATTGCAAACCTGCTGATCGCGGCGGCCATCTTCGCGGCCATCGATCAGATCATCGTCAGGCGCATGTTTGCTCGACAGATGCGCATGAGCCGCCACGAGGTCAAGCAGGAATACAAGCAGCGCGAGGGCGATCCGCGCATCAAGCAGCGCCGCCGGCAATTGCAGCGCGAACTGCTGCAACGCGCGAGCAGCATGCGCGGCTTGCGCGGCGCCGACGTGCTGGTGACCAACCCCACCCACTACGCCGTCGGACTCAAGTACGAACCCGCAAGCATGAGCGCCCCGACACTCGTCGCGCGCGGCGCGGGCAACTTCGCGCTGCGCTTGAGGAAGCTCGCGTTCATCTATGGCGTGCCGGTTATCGAGTCCCCCGCGCTCGCCCGGCAGTTGTTCCGCAAGGCGACGCTCGAGCGCGAAATTCCGGCCCACCTCTTCCGGGAAACGGCAGCCGTCTACTTGCGCGCACGACGCGCCCCATCGCAAGCGATAAACTCATGACCGCCCGCCCTTTCCGTTTGCGCAACCATTCCGACCTCGCGCTCGTGTTCGCCGTGGTCGTGATTCTGCTGATTCTGTTCACGCCGATTCCGGCAGCGGCGCTCGATTTTTTCATCCTCGTCAACTTCGCGCTCGCCTTCACGATCCTGCTGTTGACGTTCTACGTCGCGCGCCCCGTCGAGTTTTCGACGTTTCCGTCGCTGCTTCTGATCGCGACGCTCTTTCGCCTCTCGCTGAACATCGCGGCGACCCGGCTGATCCTCTCGGGCGCCGATGCCGGACTCGTGATCGGTTCGATCGGCGAGTTCGCCGTGCAAGGCAACTTCGTAATCGGGCTGATCGTCTTCTTCATCCTGATCGTCGTGCAATACGTCGTCGTGACGAACGGCGCGCAGCGCGTCTCCGAAGTTGCCGCGCGCTTTGTGCTCGACGCGATGCCCGGCCAGCAGATGAGCATCGACGCCGATCTCAACATGGGCCTCATCGACCAGGACGAAGCGAAGGCGCGCCGCAAAGCGCTCGAAAAGGAGGCCGGCTTTTATGGCTCGATGGACGGCGCGAGCAAGTTCGTCAAAGGCGACGCGATCGCCGGCATCATCATCCTGCTGATCGATATTCTTGGCGGCTGGGCAGTTGGCGTCGCGCAAATGGGCATGCCGTTCGCCGAAGCGATGCGCACCTTCACGCTGCTCACGATCGGCGACGGCATCGTGACGCAAGTGCCCGCGCTCATCATCTCGGTCGCCACCGGCATCATCGTGACGCGCTCATCGAGCGACTGCGAGCTCAGCAACGAGGCGCTGCGCCAGCTCGTCCAGTTCCCGAAGATTCAGATGCTCGTGCTGGCGGCGCTCGCCGCGCTGCTCGCGCTGCCCGGCATGCCGAACTGGCCGATTGCCCTTCTCGCGCTGCTGGCGTTCGGCGCGTGGTTCGCAGCGCGCCGCCGCCGCCGCGCGCGCTCGGCTGACACGAGTGACGCCGCGAGCGACGCCAAGCAGCAACCCGTCGCAACAGGAAGTCTCGACGCACTGCCCGCCGTGGAGGTCGCGTTCGGCGCGGCGCTGTCGGCCGCGTGGACGCCGACGCAAGCCGTGCTCTCCGAGCGCATCGCCGCGTTTCGCGAGCAATACGCGAACGAAATGGGGCTCGTCGTGCCGGGCGTCGTGTTTCGCGACCACGCCCAGCTACCACCAAACGAATACCGCGTGCTGCTGTTCGGCAATCGCTTCGGGCAAGCCGCGCTCTATCCCGACAAGACGCTGGCGATTCACGCATCGGAGCAAGGCGACAAGCTGCCCGGCCTCGCCACGCGCGACCCCGCCTTCGGGCTGCCGGCCGTCTGGATCGACGAGACCCAACACAACCCGGCAAAGGCGCTCGGCTACACGTGCGTCGATCCGATCACGGTGCTCATCACCCACGTCACCGAAATCATCAAGGCGAATGCACCGACGCTGCTGTCGCGCGCCGACATCGTGACCCTTCTGGAAGGCGTGCGCACGCGCCAGCCCGGTCTCGTCGAAGAGCTGGTGCCGAACGTGCTCGCGGTCAGCGACATCCAGCATGTGCTGCAGGGCTTGCTCACCGAACACGTGTCGATTCGCAACGTCGATCTCATCACGCAGGTGCTGGCCGACGCGGGACGTCACGAAAAAGATCCGGCGGCGCTTGGCGAAGCCGTGCGCCAGAGGCTCGGTCACTCGATCTGCCAGGGCGTGCAGGGTGAGCACGAAGCGCTTGCCGTGCTCACGCTCGAACCGTCGCTTGAAAGCAGCATCTTTCAAAACCTGAGCGGCGCGGATGGCCGCGGCATGTTTGTGCTCGACCCGCGCCTTGCCGAGAGTTTCCTGAGCCGGCTGCTCGCGCAAGCCGAAGCGATGATGCGGCAGAACCTCAACCCGGTGCTGCTGTGCCGCCCTGAAATCCGGCGCCACCTGAAGACCTTTACGCGGCGCGCGGTGCCGCGTTTGACGGTGCTGTCGATGAACGAAGTTCCGCATTCGATCCACTTGCGCTCGTTTGCCATGGTCAGCCTCGACACAGCGCCTCACGGCAAGCCGGCTCGTTCGCAGCCATCCGCCCCAGCGGCATCCGCCGCGCCTATCGCCTCGGCGGCCTGAGCGCTGACGCACCCATCGACAAGGAGCCCACGCACGCATGGATGACCTGATGACCCTCGCAACCCGCCTGATCTCGCTCGAGACACAGCGCGTCGAATCGGCCGGGCGCAATATCGCCAACACCGCCACCCCCGGCTACAAGCGCGAGATCGCGTTTCAGGAGGTGCTCGCCGAAGGCTTGCCCGGCGCCACGCCTGCCACCGCCGCGACTGCGGTCACGCGCACCGCGACGGATTTCTCAGCGGGCAAGCTCGTGCATACCGGCAATCCGCTCGACATTTCGATCACCGGCCCCGGCTTCTTCGAAGTGCTGACCGCCGACGGCCCCATCTACACGCGCGCGGGCTCGTTCCAGCGCGATGCCAACGGACGCCTCGTCACGTCACAGGGCCGGCCGCTGCAAGGCAAGAACGGCGACGTGATCGTCAGCCAGGGCAACTGGCATGTCGAGCGCGACGGGACGGTAATCGATAACGGCAACCCAACCTCCGTCATCCGCGTCGTCAGGTTCGACGATCCCGCCAAGCTCGTTCGCAACGGTGACGGCCTATACGCGCCGAACGGCATGCGTGCGACAGACGCCGACACCATTCAACTGGCGCAAGGGTTCATCGAATCGTCGAATGTCAGCTCAGCGGCCGACATGATGCAGCTCATGGAAGCCATGCGCCGCGTCGAAGCGGGGCAAAAGCTCGTGCATGCCTACGACGACATGGTGGGCAACGTTTTGCAACGTCTTGGAGATATGTAAGCGTGAACAACGTCTTTTACATCGGTGCGACCGGACTGAACGCACAACAAGCGGCGGTCGACGTGACCGCCAACAACATCGCCAACTTGAACACCCCCGCGTTCAAGCGCGGCGCGGTGTCGTTTTCGGAGTTGCTGGTTCCCGGCACGGAGGCGACGCAGCGCCGCCAGCTGGACGCGTCGCCCGCCGCCGCGCTCGGCGCGGGCGTTGCCGCCGCGCCGTCGCTGCATGTTTTCACGCCCGGCGAGTTGCGGCCCACCGGCAACGCGCTCGACATCGCCGTGCGGGGCGAAGGCTTTATCGAGCTTGCTACCGAGACGAACCCGGGCGATGCGCTGCTATGGCGCGGCGGCACGCTGCACGTGGGCGACGACGGCTACCTCGCCGCGCCAAACGGCATGCCGCTCAAGGCCATGATTTCCGTGCCGCGCGATTCGAAGGGCATCACGATCGAAGCCAACGGCCGCGTTCTGGCCACCGTTCCCGACCAGGCCGATCCGTTGGAAATCGGTCAGCTCGAACTCGTTATGCCGACCGATACGCGCGCACTGCTGACCGCAGGCGAAGGCGTGTACCGCGTCCATGACGAC
>DATGHJ010000320.1:0-2338 GCA_035308085.1 Trinickia sp.
CCCCAATTCGAGCGCGAACTCATAGGGGCATCCCGGCACGGCATCGAGAATGTCCTGCACGTGCTGCGAATGCTCGATACCGTCCGCGTAGTAACCCAGCAGGACGAGCAGCAGCAGGAGGTTGTCGGCATTGAGCGACAGGAACGGCATGCGCTTGACGACGAGGACCGCGCGCAATTCGTTATCGGCGTTGAGCATCGGCGCGCAGACGATGTAGCGGCTGTCGATGTGCCGCGAATCGTCGACGCGCAAGTGCGCGACGCCTCGCGTCGTCAGCGCATGCGTGACGAGTTCGTCCTTCGCGTCGAACTCGAACGGCCCGCCGACTGCCGCGACGGCGTTAAGAGCCGACTTGCCGCCCGTCACCGGATAAAGCGCCGCCACTTCGATCTGGCACGCTTGCGCGACGAATTCGAGCAGACGTTGCGCGCCGGGAAGCGTTTCGAGGTTCGGCGCAGCGGATCGTTCGGCGTGCGCTGCGGGCGAGACGGGGTGCGTCACGGTCAAGCGCCGCAACTCGGTGATCGAATCGCGCAGCGTGGTCGGCTTCGAGAGCAGGTCTTTCTCGAGCCGCTCGTGCGAGAGCCGCAACAGGTAGTGACTATCGGTGATCGCGACGAGCCGGTCGTTCAGGTAAGCGTTGATCGAGCGCGAACGGGCTGCGCGCGTGCCCCACGTGTCGCCGAAGTGACCCGCGACGATGGTCTGGATCAGGCCGCCCGCGAAATACGCCATGGGCCATTCGCCGCCCGGGTAGCAGAGGTACCACACGGCGATCATCATCGCGCCGCCGAGCGTGCCGATGAGCGCGCCGTAGCGCAACGCCACGATCAGCGGCGCGAGCCACAGCCACGGGAAGCGGGCGCCGAGCAGCAGCGGATCGTAGCGATCGAGCGCCCGGCACAGCGCGAGCACGAGCGCCATGAAGACGGCCGACTCGACGAGCGCAAACGGCCGCTCGACGGCGGGCGCGAGCGCGCGCCGCACGCGGCCCAGGTTGCCGAACGGATCGGAGGTGCGCGGCTTGGGCGCGGCGCGGCGGGAGTCGGCGGCTACGGTGTTCACGGCCGTTTCCTTCTAAAGAGGCAGCTTACGAGCGCACGCCGAGCGGTGCGAGCAGCTTGCCGATCAGCGTCTGGGCGACGCTTGCGAGACCCGAGCGGCTCCAGCCGGTGCGCGTGCCCGTTGCGCTCCACAGCACCTTGCCCGATTCGACCTCGATCAATTCGAACGTGACGCCGACAGCCGGCTCGCCGTCCACGCCTACTTTGTAGCGCCATTCCTCGACCGCGCCCGTGAGCGCGTAGCGCGCATGCTGCTGGCGCGCCCAGTCGAGGTTCGGCGTGCCGTCGCCGCGCGCGCCGCTATCGAAGAGCGCGTTTGCATTCGGGTCGGCCGGCGCGCGCATGACGTTCGCGACGCCGAGCGTGCGCAGCGCATTGGCCGAGATCGCTTGCGCCGACTGGCCGGCGTCCGGCGTTTCCGTGTAGTTGGCGATCGGCAGCACGGCCACCGTGTCGCTAGCGGCGAGCGCGGGCGCGTGCGTCGCATCGATCGAGCTGCACGCGCTCGCGAGCGCCACCGAGGCGAGTGCGAGCACCCACGCCGCCCGCGCGCTGGTTTTCTTCCAAAGGCTCATGCTGTTTTCTCCGTCGAGTTATGTTGTCTGGGGTACACCGCGAACGCCATTTGGTATACCTAATTCCAAGCGCTCAATTCAATATTCAATATTCAATAGAACCAGCTATAGCGGGCGCCGAGCAGCGTCACCGAAGTGCCGCGCTGCGACACGCGTTCATGCTCGAAATAAAGCGCCGCATGGTCGCCGCCGAATACCGTGCCGGCAATGCCGATGTTCGTATCTACCCCCCAGCCCTGCACCGAGTCGTGCACGAGGCCAACATCGAGGTACGGGCGCCACGCATGCGTATAGCGGTCGGCGAGTTCGTTGCCGAAGCCGAACATCGCGCCGTACTGGGCATAGGTGAGCGGCATGTACGCGCTCGCCGCGGTGGGCGCGCCCGGCACCAGCCGCGACAGCAGCGCGTCGGCCTGGCCCGTCGCGTTGTAATTGCCGCGCGCGCCGATCAGGCGAAGCGTGTAGTCCGGATACGTGGTGCGGAATTTGTAGTCGATCTCGCCTTGCGTCAGCACACCGGTGCCGAGGAAATTGCGCGCCTGGCTGTAGAAGCGGTCGCCTTCGATGTTCGCGGCGACCGAAATGCGCGGCGTCACTTGCCAGACGAGGCCGCCCGTCACGTTGTCCTTCATGCCGCCGACTTGCAGCGACTGCGCTTCGGTCGCCATCTGATTGCGCCCGAGCGTGCCTTTGAGCGAC
>DATGHJ010000321.1:0-2484 GCA_035308085.1 Trinickia sp.
GCCGATCTCGTCGCGCTGCTCACGCCGATCCTGAAAGCGTTCCTGTCGGACAACGCGTTCGAGTGCACGAACCACGCGATGCAGATCTACGGCGGCCACGGCTTCATCGCCGAGTGGGGCATGGAGCAGTATGTGCGCGACGCGCGGATCAACATGATCTACGAAGGCACGAACGCGGTTCAGTCGCTCGATCTGCTGGGCCGCAAGGTGCTCGGCGATATGGGCGCGAAGATGAAAAAGTTCGGCAAGCTCGTGACGGACTTCGTCGAAGCCGAAGGTGTGAAGCCGGAGATGCAGGAGTTCATCAACCCGCTCGCGGACATCGGCGACAAGGTCCAGAAGCTCACGATGGAAATCGGCATGAAGGCGATGGCGAACCCGGACGAAGTCGGCGCCGCCGCGGTGCCGTACCTGCGCACCGTCGGTCATCTCGTATTCTCGTACTTCTGGGCCCGCATGGCGCGCATCGCGCTCGACAAGGAAGCGTCGGGCGATCCGTTCTACAAGTCGAAGCTCGCCACCGCGCGTTTCTACTTCGCGAAGCTCCTGCCCGAAACGGCCTCGACGATCCGCGCCGCGCGCGCCGGCTCGAAGACGCTGATGGACATCGAAGAAGCGCTGTTCTAAGCGACTTGCGATTCACGCGCCACGTCATTGAAAAGCTTGGTGCGTTTTTTATCCCGACACTCGCAACTCATGTGCGATTCGCTGACGCCATAAGAAAAGGCGCAGCGAATCCGCAAACTCCGGAGGAAAGACGTGAGCAATCTGATCATTCGCAAGGTGGCCGTGCTCGGCGCCGGCGTGATGGGCGCGCAGATCGCCGCGCACCTGATCAACGCCAAGGTGCCGGTGCTGCTGTTCGACCTGCCCGCCAAGGAAGGCCCGAAGAACGCGATCGCGCTCAAGGCGATCGAGAACCTGAAGAAGTTGTCGCCCGCGCCGTTCGGCGTGAAGGATGACGCAGCCTATATCGAGCCGGCCAACTACGAAGACGACCTCGCGAAGCTCGCCGAGTGCGATCTCGTGATCGAAGCGATCGCCGAGCGGATGGACTGGAAGCACGATCTGTACAAGAAGGTGTCGCCGCATCTCGGCGCGAACGCGATCTTCGCGAGCAACACGTCGGGGCTGTCGATCACGACGCTGTCCGACGGCTTCGCCGATGAGCTGAAGGCGCGCTTCTGCGGCGTGCACTTCTTCAACCCGCCGCGTTACATGCACCTCGTCGAGCTGATCCCGACGTCGCACACGCACCCGGAGATCCTCGACCAGCTCGAATCGTTCCTGACGAGCGCAGTCGGCAAGGGCGTCGTGCGCGCGAAGGATACGCCGAACTTCATCGCGAACCGCGTCGGCATCTTCTCGATCCTGGCAGTGGTCGCCGAAGCCGCGAAGTTCGGCCTGCGCTTCGACGAAGTCGATGACCTGACGGGCGCGCGCCTCGGCCGCGCGAAGTCGGCGACGTTCCGCACGGCGGACGTGGTCGGGCTCGACACGATGGCGCACGTCATCAAGACGATGCAGGACAATCTCGCCGACGATCCGTTCTTCCCGGTCTACGAGACGCCGGCCGTGCTGGCCGGGCTCGTGAAAGCGGGCGCGCTCGGTCAGAAGACCGGAGCGGGCTTCTACAAGAAGGAAGGCAAGGCGATCAAGGTGCTCGATCCAAAGACAGGCACGTATGTCGAAGGCGGCGCGAAGGCTGACGAACTGATCGGCCGCATTCTCAAGCGTCCGGCGGCAGAGCGCTTGAAGCTCTTGCGTGAATCGGAGCATCCGCAAGCCCAGTTCCTGTGGGCGATCTTCCGCGACGTGTTCCACTACATCGGCGTGCATCTCGAATCGATCGCCGACAACGCGCGCGACGTCGACCTCGCGATCCGCTGGGGCTTCGGCTGGAACGAAGGCCCGTTCGAAGGCTGGCAGGCGGCAGGCTGGAAGCAGGTCGCCGAGTGGGTGCAGGAAGACATCGCGGCGGGCAAGGCTTTGTCGAAGGCACCGCTGCCTTCGTGGGTGCTCGAAGGTCCGGTCGCCGAGAAGGGCGGCGTGCATACGAACGAAGGCTCGTGGTCGCCCGCGTCGAAAACATTCGCGCCACGCTCGAAGCTCGCCGTCTACGGCAAGCAAGTGTTCCGTGCGCCGATCATCGGCGAGACGGTCGATCCGAAGACCTACGGCAAGACGCTGTTCGAAACCGACGCGGTGCGCGCGTGGGTCGATGACCGCGCGGGCGAGGACGACGTCGTCATCGTGTCGTTCAAGAGCAAGATGAACACGATCGGACCGAGCGTGATCGACGGTCTCGTGCAGGCGATCGATCTGGCTGAAAAGGACTACAAGGGCGTCGTCGTGTGGCAGCCGACCTCGCTCAAGCTCGGCACGCCGGGCGGCCCGTTCTCCGCAGGCGCGAATCTCGAAGAGGCGATGCCCGCGTTCATGATGGGCGGCGCGAAGGGCATCGAGCCGTTCGTGAAGAAATTC
>DATGHJ010000322.1:0-2104 GCA_035308085.1 Trinickia sp.
TCGCTGCCTTCGGCACGCTGGGCACGACCGAGCAGGCTCGCTACCTCGCGAGCCTCTACATCGACGACCTCGCCGACGTTTGGCGGATCGGCATCGATCCGCGCTTCGAGCTGGCCCGCTATGGCGAGCGACTCGCCGCGAGCGCCACATCCTTCGACCCGCTGCACGAGGCGCTGACGGACGAGCCGACACTCGTCGACACAACGCTCGACGAGCTCACGCGCGAATTAATTAAGCAGCCGCCCGATGTCGTTGCCGTGACCGCCCCGTTTCCCGGGAATGTCTATGGCGCATTTCGCATGGCGCGCACGATCCGCGTGGCTGCACCGAAGGCAACGCTGATTCTCGGCGGCGGCTGGGTCAACACCGAGCTGCGCTCGCTGGGCGATCCGCGCGTATTCGATTACTTCGACTACGTGACTCTCGATGACGGGGAGCGGCCGCTGCTAAATCTGCTGATGCGGCTGCGAGGTCAGCAAGCAGCGCTCGTGCGCACGTATGTGCGCAAAGGCGCGCAAGTCGTACTCGAAAACGACCCGACGCAGCATGACATTGCACAACGCGACACGGGCATCCCGACGTACGATGGCTTGCCGCTTGGTCAATACGTGTCCGTCATGGAAATGCTAAATCCGATGCATCGCTTCTGGTCGGACGGCCGCTGGAACAAGCTTACGCTGGCGCACGGCTGCTACTGGCAGAAATGCTCGTTTTGCGACGTCTCGCTCGACTACATCGGCCGCTACGATCGGCCGGGCGAGGACATCGTTATGCAGCGCATTCGAGCATTGATCGCGGAGACGGACGAGACGGGTTTTCACCTGGTCGACGAGGCCGCGCCGCCGGCGGGCATGCGTGCACTCGCAGAGCGCCTCATAGAGGAGAATCTCAGCATCACGTGGTGGGGCAACATTCGTTTCGAGAAAACCTTCACGCCCGAGCTGTGCCGCCTGCTCGCCGCAGCCGGCTGCGTAGCCGTAAGCGGCGGGCTCGAAGCGGCGTCCGATCGATTGCTCGAGCTCATGCAGAAAGGCGTCACAGTCGCACAGGTGGCGCGCGTCACTCGCGCATTCAGCGATGCCGGCATCATGGTGCACGCGTATTTGATGTATGGCTTCCCGACGGAGACCGCACAGGACACGATCGACGCGCTCGAGCGTGTGCGTCAGCTCTTCGCGGCTGGCTGCATCCAATCGGCGTACTGGCATCGCTTCGCGGCGACGGCGCACTCCCCAATAGGCCTGCGTCCCGAGGAATACGGCATCACACTGCGGCCACCGCGAAACGCTACGTTTGCACTAAACGACATCGAGTTTAACGACCCCACGGGTACGGATCATGACTTCCTAGGCAGTGGCCTGCGCAGGGCTCTTTACAACTACATGCACGGCGTTGGCCTCGATGCCGACGTGCGTGAGTGGTTCGAGCCGCGCCTGGAAGGCCGTCGTCGCGGCGGCCGGCATCACGGTCGCCGCGGTTTGCTTCCTTCCGTGCCGATCACAACTGTGCCGCCGGACTTAATCGAACGCCTGCTCGGCTATTAATAATTCACGCGTGCTGATCGCCTTCAACAAGCCGTTCGGTGTGATCTGCAAGTTTCGCCCCGAACCCGGCCGCCGCACGCTTGCCGACTACGTCAGCGTCGCGAACGTGTACCCCGCGGGCCGCCTCGATACCGACAGCGAAGGGCTGCTGCTGTTGACGGACGATGGCGCGTTGCAAGCACGCATCGCGAACCCGCGTCACGAGCTCGCGAAGGTCTATTGGGCGCAGGTCGAAGGCGCGCCGACCGAGGCGGCACTCAGCCAGTTGCGCAGCGGCGTAGACCTCGGGGATTTCAAGACCAAACCTGTCGGCGCGCGACTCATCGCTGAGCCTGATGACCTATGGTCGCGCGATCCACCGATCCGCTCTCGCGCCAGGATCCCGACGGCGTGGCTCGAACTGACGCTGCGCGAAGGCAAGAACCGCCAGGTTCGCCGCATGACGGCGCGCGTCGGCTTGCCGACATTGCGGCTGGTGCGGGCGGCCATCGGGCAGGTCAGTGTGCACGGCCTGGCGCCTGCCGCCTGGCGTGAGATCGACGCGGCGGCGCCGTGGGAAT
>DATGHJ010000323.1:0-3718 GCA_035308085.1 Trinickia sp.
CGGCGTTGCGTGCGTTGCGGTGGGCCGCTTCCTGCGCGGCCCAATCGAGAAAGCGCTCGCATTGCTCGACGAAAAACGATTCCAGCCACACCGCGTCATGCGATTGCGTCAGCACCGTTTCCTTCTGGCTGCCGATATCGAAGTACACGAGCGCGACGTTGAGCTGCGAGAGCGCGCGCGTCTGACAAAGCAGATGTCCGTAGACGAGCGCCTGCGCCCAATGCAGCGCGCGATGATTGGCCGGCATCGCATCGAGATCGCCGCGATAGGTTTTCACTTCTTCGAGCCGGTTGAGCGCGGCGTCGTAGCCGTCGGCGCGGCCGCGCACGGTGAGATCGCGATGGGTGCCGGTGAGCGTGATCTCCGCTTCGTAAGCGCTCGCCCGGCGCGCGGCGACGGTTGCGTGACCGGCGATGCCTTCGAGCGCGGTGGGGGCCGGCGTGAAGCGCAGGTCGAGATCGCCGCGTTTGGCCGTGAACTCGCAGAGCGCGCGTACCGCGACGATGTAGGTCATGCCGCCGCCTGTGTCGCGCTGGCGCCGCCGTCTTCCGTCCAGCGCACGTCGAGCACGCGCACCGGCATGCCGTGCTGCACGCAATACTGCAGCCAGCGGATCTGATTGTCCTGCAGACGGTCGCCCGGGCCCTTCACTTCGATCAGCTCATAGCGCCGCTCGGCGGGCCAAAAGCGGATCAGGTCGGGCAGCCCCGACCGGTTGCTGCGAATGTCGCCGAGCAGCCGCTCGAACCAGAGCTTCAGATGCGCGGCGGGCAGGCAAGCGAGCGCCTGCGCAATCAGCTCGGGCGTCAGCACACCCCAGAACACGAATGGCGATTGCACGCCGGCCTTGCTCTCGAGATGGCGCAGGATCGTCTCGCGATAGGTGCCGTCATCGAGTTGGGCCAAGCACCGGTTGAAAGTCTCGGCGCGGCGCGCGCGGAAATCTGGCGCGTGCAGATCGGCGGGGCCGCGCTGGAAAGGGTGAAAGAACGCGCCGGGGATGGCCGCGAACACCGGCTCCCAGCACAGCAGGCCGAACAGTGAGTTGATCAGCGCGTTCTCGACGTAGTGAACGGGCGCGTCGACGGCGCTGAGCGCGTCGCGCGCGGCGTACTCGACCGTGATCGGCGCAGCGGGCCGAATGAGTTCGAGGGTGCTGCGCGCAATCGGCTGCGCGGCTGCCGCGGTGCGTTTTGCCGGCTGCCCCATTTGGCGTTGCAAGCGCGGCAGCATCCGCGCGATGCGCTGGCTTTCCTCCTCGCTTTCCGGCGACTGCGCCGATTGCAAAGCGAGCGCCAACGCTTCGCCGAAGCGGCCGCAGCGCTCCAGCACGCGCATGCGCCGGTGACGCGCACCGGGCCACGCGCAACGCGCGAAGGCAGCTTGCGCCGCGTCCCAGTCTTGCCGGCGCTCGGCGTGCTGGCCGATGCGGAACAGCAGCTTCGCGCGGCGTGTTTCGAGCCACGCGTTGTCGATATCGACGGCGAGGACGGCGGCGGCGAGCGCGCCGAGCGCTTCGTCATCGTCGAGCGCATCGAGAGCCTCGCGGTACGCGTGCAGCGCGAGATAGGCGTCGATATCCGCGCGCCGCTGAAACGCGCGCGACGACTGCGAGAACGACACGCTTTCGTACTTGAACACGCCCAGATCCGCGAGCACGAACTCCGACCAATCTTGCTGCAGGTTGCCGAAGAACATGAGCCGCCACCGCTCGCACAGCGGCGCGATCGTGACGCGGAACACCGGGTCGCCGGGCGGGGCGCCCCACGCGGCGTAGCTGCGCGCCGCGACGTGGGCGGCCCGCAGAGCGTCGAGCAGATCCGCTTTGCGAGCGTGCTTGCCGAGCGCGGTGGAGGGAAACATCTGCAGCAGCTCGGGCCGCGTTGTCAGCGCGAACACTTCATCGAGCGTGAGCTGCGGTTCGGAATCGAGCCAGCCAAGCTCAACTAACGGCTGCGACGCGGCCAACTGACACCCGATCTCCTCGTAGGACAGACGGCTCGCCCGAAACAGCGTGCCCTTGCGCATCAGCATCCGCGCGAGCAGCGCGCGGGAGCCTTGCGGCAACGCGGCGAACGCCTCGAAAAACGCACGCTCGCCGGTGCTGAACAGGTCGTCGTAACGTTCGCCGATCCATTCGAGGGCGCGCTCGAAGTTCAGCAGGTAATAGGGAGGATCGGTCGGCACGGGGAGTACGGGACTGTATATTTATACAGGGATGATAGCAAACAGGAGCGGCGCGGAGCGTCTCAGGTGAGCTTTTTCGGGAGCCGACAGTTCCCGGATTTTGCGAATTTTTCGAAGTTTCCAATCGCACCGCGCGTTTCTATGATTGGAATCCGGACGCCGGCAAGGACCCACGCCGTGCAGACCGATTCCATCCAGCGCATCAAAACGCTGAGCCAGATCCCGCGCGGCGTCTGGATTCTCGGTTTCGTGAGCATGTTCATGGACATCTCATCGGAAACCATCCACAGCCCCCTGCCGATGTTCCTTGTGACGAGCCTCGGTGCGAGCGTCATGACGGTCGGGCTGATCGAAGGCATCGCCAATCGACTCGCGATGTCGATCAGTGCGCTCGCTCGGGCCCGGCGCGCAGCGCGAGCGCGAGTCCGAGCAGAATCGCGCACATGCCGGCTATCCCCAACGGCAGCAACCGGTTGCCGAGAAACACGTAGTCCATCAGCGCGGTCACGACGGGCACCAGATAAAAAAGGCTCGTCACGTTGACCAGATTGCCGCTTCGCACGAGCCGATAGAACAACAGTTGTGCGAAGACGGAGATCACGACGCCCAGCCACAGCAGCGGCACCAGCACGCTCACGCTAGGCTTGAATGCAAGCGGCTCGAACGACGCGAACACCATGCACAGCACCAGGCTCACCGCGTTTTGCAGCGGCAGGACGTCGATCGGCGCCTGTTTCAAGCCCTTTTGGAAGATCGCGCCGAGCGTCATGCATGCGAGCGCGGCAAGCGCGAACAGCACGCCGCTTGCCGGCAGTCGCACCTCGTCGGCGCCGCGATAGACGACGAGCGCGAGCCCGCCCAATGCAACGCAGAGCCCGGCGATACGCGGCGCCGAGTAACGGCGCTCCACGAGCAGCAGCGTGAGAATCGGTTGCACGCCGAGGATCGTTGCGAGCACGCCGGGCGTGAGGCCGCGCGCGAGCGAGAGCAGATAGCAGATCGAGTAGCCGCCGGTAAGCAATGCGCCGGTGCCGGCTACTTGCAGCCGCGTGCCGGGAGCGGGCAGCCAGCGCCGCCGCCATAGGCCGAAAACCGCCAGCACCGACGAGGCAAGCGCGAAGCGCAGCACCAGAAACGCGAATGCTGGCGCGTGCTGCACGCCCAGTTCCGCGAAGATCGCGCCGCTGCTCCAAAGCAAGATGAAGAGCGAGGTCGCGCCATAGGCCGCAAATGCGGCTCGTAAAGAAGCCATCAGAGGTCACCTGTCAGGAAAACGCGGACTCCGGCGAACTCGATCGATGCGCGCACGTTCGCGCGGCCGCGCTTCGCGCGCAGTTGTACTTCTTCGAGTTGCAGGAGACTTTCGGGGCGGCTGAAGAATCAGCTAAGAGCCGTCGAACAAGGCGGCGGCGCAGTGCCGGCGCCGACGAGGCTCGGCGGGCACGCGACAGGCGGAGGAGAAGCGGCAAGGCCGCCAGCACGCGCGCCGCCACCGGCGTTGTTCACGTCGGGGTTGCCGCTGGCAGAGCTA
>DATGHJ010000324.1:0-3309 GCA_035308085.1 Trinickia sp.
TGAAGAAGTTCGGGCCTGACGCGCACCTCGGCTCGGTGGTCGCGCATTGGGGCGTCTATTACGACGCCGCGATCCAGCAGGTGCTCGACGGCAAGTGGACGAACGCGCCGGTGTGGTGGGGGATTCCGCAGAAGGCCGTCAATCTCGAGGATCTGAACACGGCGGCGATCCCGGCGAATGCGCAGCAGGCGGTGGCCGCGAAGCGCGATGAGTTGGCGACGGGCAAGTGGGACGTGTTCACGGGCCCGATCAAGGATCAGACGGGCGCCGTGAAGGTTCCGGCCGGCAAGACGCTCACCGATCCGGAATTGCAGCGGCTCAACTGGTATGTCGAAGGTGTCGACGGCGCGCTGCCGAAATAAGCGCGCTTAGTGACCCGCGCGACTCATCCTCGCGGCGCCGTTCGGAAGGGCGCCGCGCGGTTTTGCCATTGCCGGTGGCAATGACTCATCCAGGGGCTGCGTCTCGAAGGACGCAGCCCTTATTATTTCCCGTCAGTCATCGCGCGCGCTTGTCGCTCGGTTTGCAGCACGCGCGCGCATCGACGCTAGTCGTCGATGCGCAGGCCGACTTTGATCGTCACTTGCCAGTAAACGACTTTGTCGTTCTCGATCTGGCCACGGGTCTCCGTCACCTGGAACCAATGCAGATTGCGCAGCGTCTTCGACGCCTTCGCAATCGCGCAACGAATCGCGTCGTCGCTCGATTGCGTCGACGAGCCGGTGAGTTCGATCTGCTTGTAGACGTGGTCGCTCATGGTTGCCTCCTCCGTGTAGTGGTCATTCTAGAATGCCGCTCGAAGGGCTGCGGACTTTGTTCGACGGTCCGCAGATCGGTAACAATGTGTGTCGTTTCGAACGGGTTTCTTTCTGGAAAGTCTGCTGGAGCGGAAATGGAAATTGGATTTTGCGGCCCCGGGCTCATGGGTGCGCCGATGATTCGGCACTTGTTGCGCGCGGGCCATACCGTATGGGTCTGGAACCGGACGCGCGCGAAAGCCGAGGCGCTGGCCGCCGACGGTGCGCATGTCGTCGATACGCCGCGCGAGTTGGTGTCGCGCGTGGACGCGGTGTTCCTGTGCGTGACGGACGCGCATGCGGTCGAGGAGGTCGTGTTCGGCCTCGGCGGCGTAATCGGCGAGGACACCGCTGACGCCGGCGCGAGCCGCGTGCGCTGGATCGTCGATCATTCGAGCATTCCGCCGTCGGCCACGCGCGCATATGCCGAGCGCGCGGCGGCGGCGGGCGTGGGCTGGGTCGACGCGCCCGTATCGGGCGGCGTGCCGGGCGCCGATGCGGGCACGCTCGCGGTGATGGCGGGCGGCAGCCCGGACGACGTGGCGGCCGTCACGCCGGCCATTCGCGCCTACGCCGCGCGCGTCACGCACATGGGCGCGGCCGGCGCCGGGCAGACGACCAAGCTGTGCAACCAGGCGATCGTCTCCGCGACGATTGCGGCGATCGCCGAAGCGGTGAATCTCGCGCAACTCTCGGGCATCGAGGCCGCGCGTCTCGCCGAGGCGCTCGCGGGCGGCTGGGCGGATTCGACGCTATTGCAGACGTTCGTGCCGCGCATGACCGGCGCGGGCTTCGCGCCGATCGGCGCGCTGAAGACGTATCAGAAGGACGTCGACACGGTGGCCGACGCCGCACGGGAAGTCGGCGCGGCGATGCCGGTGTCGGCGGCGGTGCAGCAGGTGTTGCGGCTCGCGGGGGCGATGGGTCTCTCGGACGCGGACTTCGCCGCGTTCATCGACGTGGTGCGGCCAAGGCGCTGAGCCGGTCGGGAAAGCGTACTACTAGCGAAGCGAGTGAGCGGAACGCACTACCGGAACGAGCGCGGCGCCGCGTCTCCCGCATCCTGGCGCCGCGTGCCGCGCCGTACGGCGCCCGCGCCGAACTCGGGCAGAATCCGCGCCCGCGCGCGGCTCGCGAACACGAGAAAACCGAATCCGTTGGCTTCGTACCAGTACCCGCCGTTTTCGAGTCCGTCGAGCGGCTGCTCGAGCGCATTCGCAATCGATTCGATGCAGCGCCGGTGCAATTCCTCGATGGCCGGATAAGGCGGTTGCGCGCCGCGCACACTACAGAGCAGCACGTCGAGACCCGGCAGCACATGGGCGTACAGAACCGGTTCGTCCTGGGCTCGCGCACGCGCGATCTTCGTATCGAGCTGGCCGAACGGCTTGAAATGACGCAGCACAGCGAGGAACGATTCCTCGTTGTCCACTCGCGCGCGCCTACGCTTTTTCGGGAAGGACATAAAAATTCGCCTGAAAAAGGATTGCAAGAAACACAGCGTCCTCATGCGACCACTCCCGGCTTCGCGCGCCGCACGTCGATCTTTTATAGCATACGAAAATGGCGGATTCACGGTGATTCGGCGTCTCGCCCGTGCTCTCCGGATGCTCGCACGCTGCCTGCCGAATCGCCGCGGTTCGCGCACCCTGCTGTATTCGGCATGTTTCTCAATAATAGGCCCGAGATTCGTCCGCGTGCGCTCTCACGACATAAAAAAGCCATCTTTCTGTGCGGCGTCGCTTCTATTGGCTCCGTTGTAATATCTCAAAACTGCACCGATAATGGTCCGGTCCGGGCTCACGCGCGCCTGGTGCAGTGCCTTGCCGGCGCTCGATCAGCGCCTCGCGGCTTCTTGGCTCATCTTCCGTATCGGCCAGCGGGCGGCTCATGCGTTGCGTGCGCGTCAAGAGGGTTGCCAAGGGCACATGAAACTGTTCACCAAAGGTTTGTTGCTGATTGCCGTGCCGAGCATCGTAGAGCTTGCGCTGCTCGGCGTATTGTTCGAGACGCAGGGGCAGGCAGCGCAGGCTGCGCTGTGGGCGTCGCGCAGCAAGCAGGTGCTGTTTCAGGCTTCCACGATCATGGACCCGCTCCTGCGCCAGGCTTCGCGCCTGCGCGCGGCGATCATCGTCGACGACGCGTCGTTCATCGACAACCACGCCGTCTGGATCGACTTGAATGACCGGCTCGCACAACTGCAAAGCCTCGTCGCCGACAATCCGCTGCAGCTCGATCGCGTGCGCCGCATGCGCGAGGCGGTCGACGTCTACCGGGCTCAGACCAATCAGGTTTACCAGGCGATCTCCGACGGCGAGCGCCCGATCGTACTGGCGGCCTTCGAGGGCACGCCGCTGCCGCCGCAAATCCAGGAGTTTCGCCAGCAGCTCGACGCGTTCGTCGCCGAGGAATCGCGCCTCGACAGCGAGCGTGGCCGGGCGCTCGCAGCCACGCGCGAGGAGCAGCGCAACGCGCTGATCGCGGCCGTCGCGGGCTCGATGCTGATCTGGGG
>DATGHJ010000325.1:0-4857 GCA_035308085.1 Trinickia sp.
ACGCGTTCGATCGCGCCGGCTTCGATGCCCACGACGTCCACATGAGCGACTTGCTGTCCGGCCGTGCGACGCTCGCCGACTTTGCGGGCGCGGTCGCGTGCGGCGGCTTCTCGTACGGCGACGTGCTGGGCGCGGGCGAGGGCTGGGCGAAGACGATCCGCTTCAACCCGATGCTCGCGGACATGTTCGCCGCCTTCTTCGACCGCAAGGACACGTTCGCGCTCGGCATCTGCAACGGCTGCCAGATGATGAGCAGCCTCGCGTCGATCATCCCGGGCGCCGAAGCGTGGCCGAAATTCACGCGCAACAAGTCCGAGCAGTTCGAGGCGCGCTTCTCGCTCGTCGAAGTCCAGAAGTCGCCGTCAATCTTCTTTGCCGGCATGGAAGGCTCGCGCATTCCGGTTGCGATCGCGCACGGCGAAGGCTTCGCGGATTTCTCGCAGCAGGGCGATGCGGCGCGTGTCGACATCGCGATGCGCTTCATCGATCATCGCGGTCAGGCAACCGAGCGTTATCCGTTCAATCCGAACGGATCGCCGGCCGGCATTACGTCGGTGACGACGCCGGACGGCCGCTTCAGCGTGCTGATGCCGCACATGGAGCGCGTGCACCGCACGTTGCAGATGAGCTGGCATCCGGAAGGCTGGGCTGACGCGAGCCCGTGGATGCGCGTGTTCCAGAACGCGCGCCGCTGGATCGAATGAGTGGCGTGTCGATTCAGGCCGCGCTGCAAATCCGCGCGGAGCGCGTCGCGGACGCCGCCGAGCGCGCCGCGATCTCGGAGGTGGTGCGCACCGCCTTCGAGAACGAACCGCATAGCGATCAGCGCGAGCATCTGCTGGTCGACGCATTGCGCGACGATGGCGCGCTGACGGTTTCGCTCGTCGCTGAGATGGCCGGGAAGATCATCGGGTACATCGCGTTTTCGGCGGTTCAGATCGGCTCGCGCGATGAGGGCAGGTGTGTCGGGCTCGCGCCAGTGGCCGTGTGCCCAGAGTGCCAGGGGCAAGGCATCGGCAGCGCGTTGATTCAAGCGGGTCTGGAGGCGGCGCGGGAGCAGGGCGCTCGAAGCTGCGTCGTGCTCGGCGATCCGGTGTACTACACGCGGTTCGGCTTTCGCCATGAACCGGGCATCGTGTTTCCCGGCGTGCCCCCTCAGTACTTCATGGCGATGAGCCTCGTGGGCAGTGATCGCGCCGATGCTTCGTTACCGACGGGTGAAGCGCGCTATCACCGGGAGTTCTATCCGGATTGAAAGCGTCACGTTGATTCGTCAGCGCATGGAAAAAGCCACCCTCGGGTGGCTTTTTCTGTTCCAGCAGCGAACGAAACGTTATTGAATCTTCGCTTGCTTGCGCAGACCTTCTTCGAACGCCTGCAGCTTTTCCTGCTGAATCTGCTGGACGATCTGCGTCTTCACCGAATCGAGCGGCGGCGGAGCGATGTCGCGAATATCGTCGACGCGAATGATGTGCCAACCGAATTGCGTATGCACCGGCTCGTCGGTCATCTGGCCTTTCTGCAGCTTTTCCGCTGCCGCGGCGAATTCCGGCACGTAGGAATTCGGATTGGCCCAGTCGAGGTCGCCGCCGTTCTTGCCCGAGCCCGGGTCCTTCGAATATTGCTTCGCGAGGTCTTCGAAGCTCGCGCCAGCCTTGATCTTCGCGATCAGGTCTTTCGCCTGCTGCTCGTTGTCGACGAGGATGTGGTGCAGATGGTATTCGCGGCCGCCGGCTTGCTTCACGAGGTCGTCATAGCGCGCTTTGACTTCCGCGTCGGTCGGCGTGTTGTCCTTCACGAATTTCTCGATCAGCGCGCGCAGCACGACCGTCTGCTGGGCAACCGCGACTTGCGCCTTGACGTCCGGCTGTGACGGCACGCCTTCGCGGATCGCTTCTTGCATCAGGATTTCGCGGTTGACCAGTTCTTCGCGCACGGCCTGCTGCAGTTGCGGCGAGTCTTGTTGACCCTGCTTCACGAGCTGGCTGACGAGCGCATCGGCGCGCGATTTGGGGATCGGCGTGCCATTCACGACGGCGATGTTCTGTGCGAAAGCAGGTGCAGCCGCAAAGGCGGCGAGCAATACCCAGAGATGGGATTTCTTCAAGGTCATCGGAAGTTCCTAACGTTCCTAATGGGGCAACTGAGGGGGCAACTGAGCGAGGGCAACAGAGCGAACAACGGAGCAAGCAAAATGGGGAGCGGCATCTACGACGACGTCGAGGACAGTGCTGCAAATTCCTCGGGCGTATAAGCCACGATGGCAAGCGCGTGGATGCCGCGCTGCATCGCATCGGCCAGCGCATCATACACCAAGCGGTGCCGCGCCACGCGGGCTTTGCCGGCAAACGCCGCGGTGACGATCGTCACCGTGTAATGGCCGCCGGCCGAGGCTCCGGCATGGCCGGCGTGCTGTGCGCTATCGTCGCTCACGCTGATGGAAACCGGCGCGAGGGCGGCCGTCAAGCGCGCTTCGATCAGCGCGATGCGCTCGGCGGGAGACGCGTTCAGAAAGTCGCTCATCGGTCATTCTTCCTTCAAATACTTTGCGAGCCACAGGCTTTGGGCGACGATGAACACGACCATCGCGCCCGTCGTGCCGAACAGCTTGAAGTTGACCCACTGCGATTCGGTGAAATTGGCGACGACATACAAGTTCGCGACGCCGAGCGCGACAAAGAAGAGCGCCCACGCGGCGTTCAGCTTGTCCCAGATCCCGCCGGGCAGCGCGAGTTGCTTGCCCATCATCTTCTCGATCAGGTTCTTCTGGAACGCGTAGCGCGCGACGATCAAGCCGGCCGCGAAGAGCCAGTAGAGCGCGGTCGGCTTCCACTGGATGAACTTCTGGTTGTGCAGCACGAGTGTCGCGCCGCCGAACACGACGATCACGCCCAGGCTCACCCAGAGCATCGTGTCCACCTTGCGGTGCCGGAACGCGACCCATGCCACCTGCAGCAACGTCGCGACGATCGCCACGGCCGTGGCGGTAAAGATCCCCCACAGCTTGAACGCGACGAAAAACAGGATGATCGGGAACAGATCGAACAGAAATTTCATTGATAGTCGGAACGTCGAGGAGCGGCGCCTGCCGGCAAGCAGGCGCCGCGGATGACTTTGGGGCGTAAGCCTCGGCGAAGGCGACAGGGTTGGTGTTGGCAGCCGCTGCCGGGCGTCCGCCGCTCGGCGGTATTTCGCGGCGAGGGCCATCTGTCAGCCGCGCGCCGAGACGGGCGCGCTACGTTACTTGGGGTCGAATTGTAGCGCAGCCGAATTGATGCAGTACCGAAGGCCGGTCGGCGCGGGGCCGTCTTCGAAAACGTGCCCGAGATGCGCGCCGCAATTCTTGCAGCGGACTTCGATGCGCAGCATGCCGTGCGAACGGTCCGTGAGTTCTTCGATCACCTCGCCGTTGATCGGCTTGAAGTAGCTCGGCCAGCCGCAGCCGGCGTCGAATTTGGTGTCGGATTCGAAGAGCGGCGTGCCGCAGCAGACGCAGTCGTAGATGCCGCGGTCCCAATGATCCCAGTAACGGCCGGTAAACGGACGTTCGGTCGCGGCGTGGCGGGTCACCTGGTATTCGATGTCGGAGAGCTCGCTGCGGTATTCGGCGTCGGTTTTTTGCTCCGGATGCGTTGGCTTGGTTCGATCGTCGTCGAGGGGGCGGTTCATGGTCGGTTTGTCTCCATGGAGTGAGGCGTCGCGGCGGGGCGTCGGGAAACGCCCCGTCGATGCGGCGCCAAGTCGAGTTCGTAGGTACGTATCAGCAGAGCGTTCGGTTTCGATTTCGCGGGCAGGAGCGCAACGCTCTCGGTCTCGTGAACAGCCTCATGACGAGCAACTCACTTCGAGCGATCCGGCCCAATCGGGCGGCAACGCGGCATAAGCCTCGTATTCCGGCTGTTCGTCGAACGGACGGCGCAGCACGGCCGCGAGCCGCTCGAGCTCCGAAAAGTCCTTTTCCTTCGCGCGGCGAATCGCTGTTTCGGCGAGGTGGTTGCGCAATACGTACTTCGGATTCACGCGGTTCATTGCTTCGCGCCGTGCCGGGTCGTCGCGTGTTTCTTCGGACAGCCGCGCGCGATAGTCGTTCGCCCAGAGATCGAACGCGGCGCGGTCGAGGAACAGGTCGCGCGCGGACGCGTCGCCGCTCGCGTCGTGTTTCGACATGCGCGCAAGATGGCGGAAGGTCAGCGTGAAGTCCGCGCGGTTCGCGTGCATGATTTCGAGCAGCTTGTTCGCGAGCGCGTCGTCGCCGGGGCGTTCGGCTTCGAGGCCGAGCTTGTCGCGCAAGCGTTTTTCGAGCGCCGGCGCGAAGCGCTCTTTGAAGCCTTCGAGCACGCGCTGCGCGTCTTCGACCGAACGCTCGCCGCGCGACGCTTCGTCGTAGCGCGCGCCGAAGAGCGGCAGCAGCGCCTGCGCCAAGCAGAAGCAGTTCCAGTACGCGATCTGCGGCTGCATCCGGTACGCGTAACGGCCGGCGGTGTCGGAGTGATTGCAGATGTGGTTTGCGTCGAACCCGTCGATAAAGCCGAACGGGCCGTAGTCGATCGTGACGCCGAGGATCGACATGTTGTCGGTGTTCATCACGCCGTGGCAAAAGCCGACTGCCTGCCATTGCGCGATCAGATCCGCTGTGCGCAGCACGCTTTCGCCCAGCAGCGCGAGGTAGGGATCGTCCGCCTCGCGGCAGTGCGGAAAGAAGCGGTCGATCACGTGATCGGCGAGCGCTTGCAACGCGTCGACACGATCGTTCGAATAGAAGTGCTCGAAATGACCGAAGCGCACGAAGCTCGGCGCGACGCGCGTGACGACGGCCGCTGTCTCGATCTCTTCGCGGCGCACCGGCTGGTCGGAGCC
>DATGHJ010000326.1:0-8332 GCA_035308085.1 Trinickia sp.
CGATTGCTGCCGCAGTGGGCCGCGCAGTTCGGCCTCGAGGCGGGGACGCCGATTATTGCGGGCGGCGTCGATGCGGCCGTCGCCACGTTCGCCGCCGGCGCGACGCGCACCGGACAGCACGTCGCAATGATCGGCACGAGCATGTGCTGGGGCTACCTCAATCAGCGCGTCGACGCGCGGCAAGGGCTCGTCGCCATGCCGTACGTGTTCAACGGCGCGCGCGACCTATACGTGTTCGGCGGCGCGATCACGGCGGGCGCGTCGATCACGTGGTTTCGCGAGCAGTTCTGCCACGAGGAGAACGAAGCTGCGCGCGCGACACCGCACGGCGATCCGCATCGCCTGCTCGAAGACGCCGCCGCGCGCATTCCCGCCGGCGCCGACGGCGTGCTGTTCCTGCCGTACCTGATGGGCGAGCGCAGCCCGGTCTGGGATGCGAAGGCGAGCGGGGCTTTTGTCGGCTTGAACCTCTTTCATACGCGCGCGCATTGCTATCGCGCGGTGCTCGAAGGCGTGTCGTTCGCGCTGAAGCACAACATCGAGGCGGGGCGTCTTGGCGCGCAGCGGCTCGACGACCGGCTGATCGTCGTCGGCGGCGCTGCGCATTCGGACCTGTGGATGCAGATCATCGCGGACGTGACAGGCTTCCCGGTCTACACGATCGAGCAGGATGTCGAGGCGGCGATGGGTGCTGCGTTGCTTGCCGCGCTCGGCGCGGGGCTCGTTTCGAACGAGGACGCCGCGCGCGGCTGGGTGACGCTCGTCGAGCGCGCGCGGCCCGACGCTGGGCGCCAGGCGCTGTACACCCAGCGCTTCGGGATCTACGCGGATTTGTATCCGGCGCTCAAGCCGTTGATGCATCGCTTGCAGGCCGAATGATCGGAAAACGCAGAGCGCAATCGCGACGGCGCCCGGCCCGGCATTGCCGCCGGGCCGCCGATCATCAAAGCACCGTCCGCACGTGCCAAAGCTCCGGAAACAGCACGACGTCCAGCATCTTGCGCAGATACGGCGCGCCGCTCGTGCCGCCCGTGCCCTGCTTGAAGCCGATGATCCGCTCGACCGTGGTGACATGCCGGAAGCGCCACTGACGGAACGCGTCTTCGAGATCGACCAGTTCCTCGGCCATCTCGTACAGCTCCCAATGCTGCGTTGGATTGCGATAAACCTCGAGCCACGCCGCTTCGACCGAAGCGTCGTGCGTGGTCGGCTGCGTCCAGTCGCGCTCCAGCCGCTCAGCGGCAATCGCAAAGCCGCGCCGTGCGAGCAGGCGCACGACTTCGTCGTAGAACGATGGCGCTTCGAGCGACGCCTTCACTTCCGCGAAGATCTCCGGACGATGCGCGTGAGGCTTCAACATCTGATCGTTCTTGTTGCCGAGCAAAAACTCGATCTGCCGATACTGATACGACTGAAACCCCGACGACTGCCCCAGATACGGACGCATCGCCGTGTACTCGGACGGCGTCATCGTCGCGAGCACGTTCCACGCTTGCACGAGCTGCTCGAGGATGCGCGACACGCGCGCCAGCATCTTGAACGCTGGCGGCAGGTCGTCGCGATGCACGCATTTGAGCGCCGCGCGCAGCTCGTAGAGCGCGAGCTTCATCCAGAGCTCACTCGTCTGATGCTGGATGATGAACAGCATCTCGTTGTGATCGGGCGACAGCGGATGCTGCGCCGACAGGATGGACCCAAGCGACAGGTAATCGCCGTAGCTCATCGACTTCGAGAAGTCGAGCTGTGCGTCGTGCCAGCCTTCGTCGGTTTCGGGGACGTGCGAGGCGTGCGTCGGCGCGTGCGGGGCGCTTTCGCTGCCGTGTCCGAACGGGCAGCCTTGCGCGCGGCTGTCCGCTTTCGCGGGGGCCGCCTCCGCGGCGTCTGCCTTTGCGTCTTCCGGCAGTTGCATATGGTCGGTCATCGCAGCTCCTTCAAGTCACCGAGCCGCGCGCGGCGAATTCGGGTGCTCGCCACGCGTCGGTCGCAAGCACGTCGCGCAGCGTCTCCACGGCATCCCACACATCGACGAAGCGTGTATAAAGCGGCGTAAAGCCAAATCGCAGCACATGCGGCTCGCGATAGTCGCCGATCACGCCGCGCGCGATCAGCGCCTGCATCACTTCGTACCCGTGCGGATGCTCGAAGCTCGCGTGCGAGCCGCGCTGCCCGTGCGCGCGCGGCGTGACGAGCTTGAGCGACATCCCCGCGCAGCGCGTCTCGACGAGCTCGATGAAGCGGTCGGTCAGCGCGAGAGACTTGCGGCGGATCGCGTGCATGTCGGTCTGCAGGAACACGTCGAGGCCGGCTTCGACGAGCGCCATCGACACCATCGGCTGCGTGCCGCACAAAAAGCGCCCGATGCCGTCGTCGGGGCGGTAGCTCGGGTTCATCTCGAACGGCGCGCGATGCCCCCACCAGCCGGAAAGCGGCTGCGAGAACGCGTTTTGATGCCGGTGCGGCACCCAGACGAACGCGGGCGAGCCGGGGCCGCCGTTCAGATACTTGTACGTGCAACCCACCGCGCAATCCGCGCCGACGCCGTTCAGATCCACCGGCACTGCGCCCGCCGAATGCGCGAGATCCCATAGCGCGAGCGCGCCCGCGTCGTGGATCATTTTTGTGAGTGCGGCCATGTCGTGCATGTAGCCGGTGCGGTAGTTCACGTGCGTGATCATCGCAACGGCCGTGTCGCTGCCGATCGCCTCGGGCAGATCGGACGGATCGTCGACGAGACGCAGCTCGTAGCCGCGGTCGAGCTGCTCGATGAGGCCTTGAGCGATATAGAGATCGGTCGGGAAATTCGAGCGCTCGGAGACGATCACGCGCCGCTTCGGATCACGCTCGCTCGCGAGCCTGAGCGCCGCCGACAGCACCTTGAACAGATTGATCGAGATCGTATCGGTGACGACGACTTCGTTGTCCGCGGCGCCGATCAGCGGCGCGAGCTTGTTGCCGAGGCGGCGCGGCAGCGCGAACCAGCCGGCGGTGTTCCAGCTGCGGATCAGACCCTCACCCCATTCGCTGCCTATTACCGCTTGCGCGCGGGCGGCGGCCGCGGCGGGCGGCGCGCCGAGCGAGTTGCCGTCGAGGTAGATGACGCCGGAGTGCAGTGCGAACTGATCGCGCAGGTGGGCGAGGGGATCGTCGCGGTCGAGCGCGAGGGCTTCTTCACGGGTTTTCATGGTGGGGTGGCTTCTGTGTGTCGTTGGATTGCTTCGGGTTCGTGTCGGCGTTCGAATCGGCTCAGGCTGGCGGCAGTGCGCGCAGCACAGCGCGTACCGGGCTCGCATCGAGCGTCGCGAATTTGAGGGGCAAGGCGATCAGCTCGTAGTCGCCGGGGGCGACCGCGTCGAGCACGACGCCTTCGAGAATCGCCATCCGATGTGTGCGAATCCGGCGGTGCGCGTCCATCGTCTTCGATTCCTGCGGGTCGAGCGACGGGGTATCGATGCCGACGAGCTTCACGCCGCGCGAGGCGAGCAAGTCGATCGTCTCAGGGGCGACCGCGCAGAACGCGCTGTCCCAGGCGGCGAGCGGTGCGCGCTCGTAGGTGCGCAAAAGCACGCGCGGCGGCACGCCGGCGAGGCTCGCGGCGATATGCTCGGGCTTCACGACAGGAGACGCGCCGATGCAGTGAATCACGCGGCAGCGCCCGAGATAAGCGTCGAGCGGCACCGCGCCGATCGCCGCGCCTTGTTCGTCGTAGTGAAGCGGCGCGTCCGTATGCGCACCAGTGTGCGGCGACAGCGTCACGCGCGCCACATTGACCGGCGAGCCAGCCTCCATCTTCCAGACGCGCTCGATGCCGACCGGTGTATCGCCAGGCCAGACGGGCGTCGCGGTGTCGATGGCGGGGGTGATATCCCAAAGCGTCTCCATGTCTTTCCTTGTTCCAAGCCCGCGGCGATCGATTTGCTGATGCTCCGATGATAGGCAAGACCGAGTAGAAAGTGCTTGCGAAATAGTCGCCCGCAGACGCCCCGACTAGAACATAATTCGAGATAAGACGAAAAGGGAGACCAAAAATGAATGCGATCTCACTTGACGCCACCGATTGCCGTATCCTCACCGTCCTCCAGAACGAGGGGCGAATCAGCAACCTCGACCTGGCCGAGCGGATCGCGCTCTCGCCGTCGGCGTGCCTGCGCCGGTTGCGGCTGCTCGAAGATCAGGGGGTGATCGAGCGCTATCGGGCGTGTCTGAACAAGGAGGCGCTCGGCTTCGAGCTGGAGGCGTTCGTACAGGTATCGATGCGCAATGACCAGGAAAACTGGCACGAGCACTTCGCCGATGCGGTGCGTGAATGGCCGGAAGTGGTGGGGGCGTTTGTGGTGACCGGGGAGAGCCACTACGTGCTGCGCGTGCTTGCGCACAACCTCAAGCACTACTCGGACTTCGTGATTTCGAAGCTCTACAAGGCGCCGGGTGTGATGGACATCCGTTCGAACATCGTGCTGCAGACGCTCAAGGAAGATACCGGCGTGCCCGTGGGGCTGACGCCGAAAGCTGAGCGATAGCGGCCGACGCCAGCCTCACGGTTCGCCGGGCCGCCCGCTTCAAAGTGGATCGAGCCCGTGGAATTCGCCGCCCTGGAACACGAGCGGCTTCAGATCGGCGGCATTTTCATGCACGCCGCAGCGCTCGACCTCGCCGACGAAAATCACGTGATCGCCTTCCTGGTAGCGGCTGCGGTTATGGCATTCGAACCAGGCGAGCGCGCCTTCGAGCACCGGCATCCCCGTATTGCCCGCGGCATGCGACACGCCGGCGAAGCGGTCGCCCTTGACCGTCGCGAAGCGCTGGCACAGAACGAGCTGCGACGCCGCCAGCACGTTGACGACGTAATGACTGTTCGACTGGAACACCGGCATCGATGCCGATTTGGTCGCGAGACTCCACAGCACGAGCGGCGGGTCGAGGGAGACCGAGTTGAACGAGCTCGCGGTGATGCCGATCAATTGGCCGGACGGCGAGCGCGTCGTGATGACGGTGACGCCGGTGGCGAACTGGCCTAGCGCGGCTTTGAACGCGCGGGTATCGAAGTTCGGTGGGCTGGCGCGCTTCATGCGGAAATACCTTGGGGTAGAGGCGTGAACGCGGCGCGCCGCCGGGGAATCGGAAAAGCTGAATCGAAAGTCATGTAGAAGATCGGCAAGTTGTTCGGATTTTAACGGAATCTCTCGTGGGTTCGCTGGCGGATGCCGCGGTGCCGGGGCGTTGCGCCGGAGCGCCTAAAAACCGCTAAGCTGATCGGCGAAGCGCGCCATTCAACGAGGAGCAGGCATGACTCAAGCAAGCGAGACCGCCACGCTGGGCGGTGGGTGTTTCTGGTGTCTCGAGGCGGTGTATCTGGGCGTCGACGGCGTCACTGCGGTCGAATCGGGCTACGCGGGCGGCACGGTCGAGCATCCGACCTACGAGCGCGTCTGCGACGGCCATACCGGACACGCCGAAGTCGTGAAGGTCGATTTCGATCCGGCGAAGATCGGCTACAAGGAGATTCTCGAGATCTTTTTTGCGATCCACGATCCGACGCAATTGAACCGGCAGGGCAACGACGTCGGCACGCAGTACCGGTCGGTGATTTTCACGCACTCGGAGGCGCAGCGTGAGACCGCGCTGCAGGTGATTCGCGAGATCGCCGCCGAGGGGCTGTACGACGGGCAGATCGTCACGCAGGTCTTGCCGCTCGAGGGCAACTATTGGCCCGCCGAGGCTTACCACCAGAACTACTTCGCGCAGCATCCCGATCAAGGGTATTGCGCGTTCGTGGTCGCGCCGAAGGTCGCCAAGTTCCGCAAGAAATTCGCGCACCGGATGAAGCCCGGCGTATGAGGGCGGTAGCGCGCGGCCTGACCCGCGCGCACGTTTCGTCTAACGGTTACGGCGTTTCGTGCGCTTCTTCGTCCGTTTCCTCGACCTTGTCCGCTTCGTCGCGCATCTGGGCAAACGCCGCTCCGATCGCTCGTCCCAGCTCGACGCATGACAGCGGCGCCGACCCTTCCGCTTTGTTGTTGATCGTGATCAGCACCGGCTGCCCGGCCAACGCGTAACGCGCCGCCAGTTCGGCGAGCGCCGAGCGCGTGTTCGGGTCTTCGTCGACGAGGCGGCTGAACGGGTCGTATTTCGCTTTCGCCTGTTCGTACTTGAAGCCTTGATGCAGGCTCCAGCGCACGATGAGCGGACCGCCCGGGGCGTCGCCATCGAGCAGCGCGAGCGCCGCCGCCTGACGCAGCGGATCGGGCATGCGCGCGTGCAACCCGACGCAATAGCGCACGCCGCACGCGCGCAGCATCCGAATGAAGCGCGGCGTGAGCAATGAGGCGTCGCGAATCTCCACCGCGTAGCACGGTCCCGCCGGCAAAGGGGGCAGTGCCACGAAGAACTGCGCGAGGCGCTCGATGAACTCGGCTGGCTCCGCGAGGATCGCGTCGGGCAGCGGCGAAAACTGGAAGACCAAAGCCCCCGCTTTCGCGCCGAGCCCTTCGAGGCATGGCCGCACGAATTCATCGGCGGCGAGTCGCGCACTCAGAAAGCAGGGATTCGGCGCGATCGGCTCGCCGCGCTCGGCGCGCACCGTCGCGTCGGTCACGGACGCGGGCGCCTTCACGATGAAACGGAAATGATCGGGCACCTGCTGGGCGTAGCGCAGATAGTCGGTCAGCGTGAGCGGCGCGTAGAACGAGCGGTCGATGCTCACCGTTCGCAACAGCGGATGCGCGCTGTATGCCGTAAGGCCGTCGCGCGCGAGCTTCGTGTTGCTGTAGCCGTCGCCGTAGACGATGCCCTGCCAGCCCGGGAACGACCACGACGAGGTGCCGAGGTGAACGTGCGGCGGCAATGCGTTGGCGGCGTCGAGCACGTCCGGGGAGGGGCGCGCGGGCAGCACCTCACGCGCGCGGCGCTTGGGTTTGGGATCTGCCGGTAAGGACGAAGAAGGCGCGGCGGGCGTGCTGTCGCCGCCGCGCCTCGATGACGACCCGGCCGCTTCCGGAGGCGGGGCCGGCTCACCGAACAGGTCGAATTGATCGCCTTGGGTTGCGCTGGTGTCTGCTGCGTCGCTCGCTTGTTGCGTAGCGCTGTGCGGCCTGCCTTCGTCCATCGATCGCTTGTGATTGACCCGCGCGACGCGCCGGGCGCGTCACAGCGGTTTTTCGTACATATAGCGCCGCGACCACGGCAGCGTTGTCGCGCTGCGGCCGGCCTTGCGGCACACCACTTGGAAAAGCGATACATCGTCGTGCTCGAACGCGTACGCGCAGCCCGCGAGGTAGACGCGCCAGATGCGGAATTTCTCGTCGTCGACGAGCTTTTTCGCCTCTTCAGCCTTCGCTTCGAAATTGTCGGCCCAGATATCGAGGGTGTGCGCATAGTGCCGACGCAGGCTCTCGACGTCAACTGCCTCGAGCCCGCCCCTCTGCATCGATTCGAGCGCGAGGCTGATGTGCGGCAACTCGCCGTCGGGGAACACGTAGCGGTCGATGAACTCACCGCCGCCCAGCGCCGTTTCGCCGCTGTTGTAGTCGGTTGACGTGATGCCGTGGTTCATCGCGATGCCGTCGTCGACGAGCAGATCGTGGATCTTCTTGAAGTAGTCGGGCAAGTTCTTGCGGCCGACGTGCTCGAACATGCCGACGCTCGTGATGCGGTCGAACTGGCCGGGAATGTCGCGGTAATCTTGCAGACGAATTTCGATCTTGTCTTGCAAGCCGGCCTCTTTCACGCGCTGGGTCGCTAGATCGAATTGATTTTGCGAGAGCGTCACGCCCACGCACTGCGCGCCGAACTTGCTCGCCGCGCGCAGCACGAGCGCGCCCCAGCCGCAGCCGATGTCGAGCAGGCGCTGGCCCGGCTGCAGCTGGATCTTGGTGAGGATGTGGTCGATCTTCTTCAGTTGCGCAGTGCCGATGTCTTCGTTGCCGTTCTCGAAGTACGCGCACGAATAGACCATGTTCTCGTCGAGCCACAGCTTGTAGAACTCGTTCGAGACGTCGTAGTGATACTGGATTGCCTTTTTGTCCGACGTTTTCGTGTGATTGAAGTAGCGGCGCACGCGGGCGAGCTTGCTCGCGTTTGTCATCGTGCTTCTGGCGAGCGAATAGCCGATGTTGATGATGTCGGAGAGTTTGCCTTCGATATCGATCTTGCCTTTGACGTACGCTTCGCCGAGATTGTCGAGGCTCGGTTCGAGCAAGAGCGGCAGCGCCGATGCGCTATTGACCTTCAGCGTGACCTGAGGCGCCGAGAAGCTCCCGAAGTCAAACTGATGGCCGTCCCACAACACCAGGCGCGCGGGAAGGTTGGCCTTGTCCCGCACTTCCTGCACCCATTG
>DATGHJ010000327.1:0-3135 GCA_035308085.1 Trinickia sp.
TGAAGCTGTATGTGAAGCGCGTCTTCATCATGGACGACGCCGAGCAATTGCTGCCCACGTATCTGCGTTTCGTGAAGGGCGTGGTCGATTCGAGCGATCTGCCGCTGAACGTGTCGCGCGAAATCCTGCAGGAAAGCCGCGACGTGAAGGCGATCCGCGAAGGGGTGACCAAGCGCGCGCTGTCGATGCTCGAAGAGCTCGCGAATGCCGAGACCGATGAGGGCCGTGCCCGGTATGCGGGCTTCTGGAAGGAATTCGGCCAGGTGCTCAAGGAAGGTCTCGGCGAGGACTTCGCGAATCGCGAACGCATCGCCAAGCTCGCGCGCTTCGCGTCAACGCACAACGACACGTCCGAGCAGAACGTCTCGCTTGCCGACTACGTCGCGCGCATGAAGCCCGAGCAGAGCAAGATCTATTACGTGACCGCTGATACGTGGCAGGCTGCGAAGAATAGCCCGCATCTCGAAGTGTTCCGCAAGAAGGGCGTCGAAGTGCTGCTTCTGACGGACCGCGTCGACGAATGGGCGCTCTCGTATTTCACGGAGTTCGACGGCAAGCCGCTTGCGAGCGTCGCGCGCGGCGACCTCGATCTCGGCGCGCTGAACGACGAGGAAAAGAAGGCGCAGGAAGAAGTCGGCGAAACGATGAAGCCGCTCATCGAGAAGATGAAGGAGACGCTCAAGGACAAGGCCAAGGACGTGCGCCTCACGTTCCGCCTGACCGATTCGCCGTCGTGCCTCGTCGCCGACGATGGCGAAATGAGCGGCTACCTGCAGCGGATGCTGAAGGCCGCGGGCCAGGACGCGCCGGCGCTCCATCCGATTCTCGAAGTGAACCCCGAGCACGCGCTCGTGAAGGCGCTTAGCGCCGACAGCGCGAATTTCGACGACTGGTGCCATCTGCTCTTCGATCAGGCGCTCCTCGCCGAAGGCGGCGCGCTCGAAGATCCGGCGAGCTTCGTCAAGCGCACCAACGCGCTGCTGCTCGCGCGCTGATGAGCGCGCAGCGCGTTCGCTTCGACGCGGCGGGCAGCGGCTGGCGCGCCGTGCCGCTGCCCGGCTTCACGGCCGACCAGAAAGACTGGCTCACGCGCGGCGGCTCGCTGACCGCCCATCTGCGCACGCTCGGCAAGGTCGCCGTGCGCGTGACGCGCGAGGCGATCGATCAAGCGTGGCGCGACGAAGCCGCTGCGCTCGGCATCGCGGCGCGCGCGCCGGTTTGGGCGCGGGAAGTCGTGCTCGAAGTAGACGGCGTGCCGTTTGTCGCCGCGCACAGCATTGCGCCACTCGCGGCGAGCCATGGCGTGTGGCAGGCAATGCGGCGGCTGCGCACGCGGCCGCTCGCCGAGCTGTTGTATAGCGACAGCAGTGTCGCGCGTTCGGCGCTCGTCAGCGCGCGGCTCACGCAGCGCGATCCGCTCGCCGTGCTCGCGGCGCGCGAGATCGCGGGGCCGGCGCCGCACGCGCTTTGCGCGCGGCGCTCGGTGTTCGAGCGGCATGGTGAGCCGCTAATGGTCACCGAATGCATGCTGCCGGCGCTGTGGGCGCATCTGGACGCGCGGGCACGCGGCGAGGGCGGTACCGTTGCAACGGCCGGCCGTCCGGCGCACGCGTCGCACGCGCGCGAGTCGGCCGGTCCGCTCGATCATCTTGCGTCGCGCGCTCATGGCGCGCACGCGCCGAACAGCGATTCATGACCGTCAAGCGCTGCTTCCCGCCGGTAGTCGATCGAAACACGCGAGTGCTCGTGCTCGGCAGCCTGCCCGGAGACGTGTCGCTCGCGCACAACCAGTACTACGCGCACAAGCAAAATCGCTTCTGGGCGCTTGTTGGTGATGTGATCAGGGTGGATCTCGTCGCGATGGATTATTCGACTCGGCTCGAAACCTTGCTGCAACATCGCGTTGGCTTGTGGGACGTTGTTGCTGAGGCTCGGCGCGTCGGGAGCCTTGATAGCAGTATTCGCGATCATGCGCATAACGATCTGGTTGCGCTGGTCGATACGCTGCCGAATCTGGTCGCCATCGCGTTCAACGGCGGAACTGCGGAGAAGATCGGGATGCGCTCGCTTGATGAGACGGCAGGTCGATATCGGCTCATCCGGTTGCCATCGAGCAGCCCGGCGTACGCGGCGGTGCCTTACGACGTGAAGCGGTGCGCCTGGGCGGCGCTGCGTCAGTGGTTGCAGATGTAGATTCCAGGTCCGGGACGCGTTCCTTTCTCGGCGCGATAGAGCGATTTCGTGTCGAATACGTCGCTTGTTTCGAAAACTCCGGCTCAGTGGTAATCGCTTTCGCGTTGATGGCGCACGGCGAGGATCGTTACCGTTTGATCGTCGTCGATTTCGAATAACGCAACATATCCCGATGCGCCGAACGGAATAATCAGTTCCCGCAGAAATGGCATTGACGAATGCGCTTTGCGGCAGGTGAATGGCGACGATTCCAGTGTCGCGATACCGGCAGTGATGGCCACAAGTGCGCGGGAAGCGAGTTCGATATCGGCGTCATCGCGCTCGATAATGAAGCCATAAAGGCGATCCAGATCATCGGAAGCCGCCCGTGTGAACCGGACCGTATACGTCATCGAGACTTTGCCCGCGTCGTGCGAAGGGCATCGAGCTGCCTTTCCAGTTTTGCCAGCACTTCAGAAGCGGGCAGGTAGTCGCCGGTGCGTCGAGCCGCATCGCGCGATGCGATGCCACGGGCAATGAACTCGCTCTGGTTGCGACGACGTTCGATGCCCTCGCGGATCGATTGCTCGACGAAGCCCGAGAGCGTTTCTCCCTCGCCCAGGACATTTTCGGCCGCTTCACGGAGTTCCGGTTCGACCCGGATGGAGGGAAAGGTGGCGGATTTCATGATGTACCTCGATGCGTCGCAATTGCGATGCATTATCCTCCGGCTACCGTGTTAACGCAAGTTGGTCGTTCGGCCGGGAGGTTTGGCCCCCGCTTCGAAAGCGGGCGGCCGTCGCACTTCACCCCCGGAGGGTGCCGCGGAGGTGTCAAATTGACCAAAACACCAATCGCTTCTGGCATTTGATGGGGGAGGTTATCGGCGAAAATCTGCCGAGCATGGCTTACGAAGCGCGGCAGCAAGCGCTGCTCGATCATCGCGTGGGGCTGTGGGACGTG
>DATGHJ010000328.1:0-16507 GCA_035308085.1 Trinickia sp.
ACGTCTCGTGCCACACCTTGTGCGAGAAATGCGTGTCGGTCGTGACGATGTAGACTTCCGCCTCGGCCTTCTGGAACGCGGCGTAGTTTTCTGCCGCGTCCTCGACTTCGGTCGGGCAGTTGAAAGTGAATGCAGCCGGCATGAAGATCACGACCGACCACTTGCCCAAGAGCGACTGCTCGGTGACTTCAACGAACTTGCCGTTGTGGAATGCTTGTGCTTTGAACGGTTTGACTTGGGTGTTGATAAGCGACATAAAGTTTCCTTCAGCAGTGGGTGGGTAGAACGGTTGGCGTGTAACCAGGCTCTATACTGAAGGAAAGCTATCGTTTTTGCAATTCGATAGTGCCTATCTGTGCGATAGAAATAATCTACTTAGGTCATAGTGTCGCGGGGAGCGATCAGGCGTCGGGAGTCTCGAGCATCCGATCCCGGTAATTGGGAAGCGTCCGGCCCAGCACGTTAAAGGCTGCGCCCGGCAAATAGTGAATTGAGATAAATATATATAAAACGAATAATTCTCACGCCGGTCCTTCGTCGTTACGCTGTGCTCACTATCTACGGCGAGGACCTATGACCGCTTCTGTTTCAACGTCTTTTTTGGTGCGACGACGTATGCTGCGCGCACTCGCGGCGGCGCCGCTGGCCGCGACCGCTTTCGCTTCGGGTATGCGCCGCGCGAGCGCCGCCGAGAGCTTGACGTTGGTGCTCGGCGATCAGGCTGGCGGCACACGGGCGCTCGTCGAAGCGGCCAGGGTGCTCGACGGCGCACCGTACGCCTACCGCTGGGCCAACTTCCAGGGCGCGGCGCCGCTTTTCGAAGCGCAGCGCGCAGGCTCCGTCGATCTGGCTCCGGCGGGCGACCTGCCGGTTCTCGCGGCGGCCGTCGGTGATCCGACGCTGAAGATCGTGGCGACGCGCGTCGGCTCGGGCGCGCAGCTAGGCATTCTCGTGGGCGCCCGCTCGGCGATCCGCACCGTTGCCGATCTGAAGGGACGCACGGTTTATGTTTCGTCGGCGCGCGGCAGCATATCGCAGTTCCAGTTGTACGGCGCGCTCGCGGAAGCGGGGCTCACTAAAAACGACGTGACGGTGCAATTCATCCTTCCGGTCGATGCCTTTGCCGCATTCGAATCCGGTGCGATAGAGGTGTGGGCAACGTTCGATCCGTACTATGGCATCGCCGTGCAGCAAGGGGCGCGGATTCTGCGCGATGGCACCGGCATCAACAGCGGGCTCGGCTTCATCACCGCATCGGGCGAAGCGCTTGTCGACGCGAAGAAACGCGCGGCTATCGCCGACGTCCTGCTTCGCTATCAGCGCGCGGGCGACTGGGCGCTCGCGAATCCCGAGGCCTACGCACAGATCTACGCGACGCTCACGCGCTCGCCGCTCGACGCCGCGAAGCTGATCACGAAGCGCGCCTCGCTCAAGCAGCACTTCGTCACCGACGCCGATATCGACGCACTGCAGAAAGTCGCCGACCGCGCGTCTCGGGACGCGATCCTGCCGCGCCGCATCGACGTGCGTGCGATTTCGGACACCCGCATTGCCAGTGCCGGATGACCTCGCATTGACGGAACGCATAGCCATGTCCACACAAACGCAGACTTTCGACGTCACCCGCTTCCCAGCGGACGGCAAGCCCGCTTCGCGCGAGAGCGGCAAGCGAGTCGCCGCCGTGCTGGCCGCCTGTGGCTGGCTTGGCGGCGCGGCCGTGACGCAATGGTGGCCGGCGCTCGACGGCTGGGCCTGCACGCGCGAGCTGCTGATCGTCAAGCTGCTGCTTGCCGCGCTGTCGCTGGCGATCGCCGTCGCTGCCTGGCGCTTGGGCGCATCGGCGAACGCGCGAGCTCAGTCGGATCGCTTCAAGCTCGAAGCATGGCTGAACGCGACGCCGTGGCTGTTCGCACTGTCGATTGGCCTGACTGCGTGGGAGGTGGCCACGGCGCAACTCGAATGGCTGCCGCGGCCGTTCTTCGCGCCGCCGCAGGCGCTGATCGCCGTCTTCGCCGACGATCTGCCGAGGCTCGCGTCGAGCGTCGCGCATTCTTTCGTGTTGCTCGCCTATGGCTACGTCGCGGGCGCGCTCGCAGGCTTCGTGATTGGCGTAAGCATCGGCTGGTCGAAGGCGGTCGGCTACTGGCTGCATCCCGTGCTGCGTCTGATCGGGCCTTTGCCTGCCACCGCGTGGCTGCCGCTCGCCTTCTTCTTTTTTCCGTCGAGCTTCAGCGCGAGCGTGTTCCTGATCGCGCTGGCCACGGCGTTTCCTGTCGCGGTGCTGACCTGGTCGGGTATCGCGAGCGTGAATTCCGCCTATTACGACGTGGCCCGCACACTCGGCGCGCGACCCACGTTCCTGATTCTGCGCGTCGCGATTCCCGCTGCGCTGCCTTCCGTGTTCGTGGGGCTCTTCATGGGGCTCGGCGCGTCGTTTGCGGTGCTGATCGTGGCCGAGATGATGGGCGTGAAAGCGGGGCTCGGCTGGTATCTGCAGTGGGCGCAGGGCTGGGCTGCGTATCCGAACATGTACGCGGCGCTCTTCGTGATGGCGCTGATGTGCTCCGGGCTCATCACGCTGCTATTCCGCGTGCGGGACCGGCTGCTCGCCTGGCAAAAGGGGTTGCTCAAATGGTAGCCGCTTCGCTCGCACCTTCTCTCGTCCATTCCGCGCCCGCTCAAAAGCGCCAGGGCGCTCGCATCGATATCCGCAACGTCAGCCATCGGTTCGCGCTGCGCGGCGAAGCGCTGCCCGTGCTCGACGATATCAGCCTCACCATCGAGCCGGGCGAGTTCGTCGCGCTGCTCGGGGCGAGCGGCTGCGGTAAATCGACCTTGCTGCGTCTCGTCGCCGGCCTCGACGCGCCTGAGCGTGGCTCGATACACGCGCACGGCGAACGGGTCGTAGGCCCGGACCCTTCGCGCATCGTCGTATTCCAGGACCCGACGCTGTTTCCGTGGCGCACCGTGCGCGACAACGTGGGGCTCGGCCCGCAGGCGCAGCGCGCGACGCGCAAGGCGTTTGCGGGCCGAGCGCGGCACGACGCCGGCGAGCGTATCGATGCAGCGCTCGAACTGGTTGGCCTCGCGGCATTCGCGAAGGCTTTTCCGCATCAGCTCTCGGGCGGCATGGCGCAGCGCGCGGCGCTGGCACGCGCGCTCGTCAACGACCCGCACCTGCTCCTGCTCGATGAGCCGTTCGGCAAGCTCGATTCGCTCACGCGCATTCGCATGCAGGGCGAGCTCGTCCGTCTGTGGCAGGCGGAAGGCTTTTCGGTGCTGTTTGTCACGCACGACGTGGAAGAGGCGCTGGTTGTCGCGAACCGCGTCATCGTGCTGAGCGAGCGCCCAGCCCGCATCGTCGCGCAGGTCCGCAACGACGCGCCGTATCCGCGTCATCGCGACGACCCGGCACTCGTGTCGTTGCGCCGCGAGGTCTTGGGGCGGTTGGGCCTCGAGACGTAGCAAAGGCAGCGGCCCAAAAAATACCTCACTTCATGCATTGGAGAAGCAACGTCATGACGCTCTTCGACGAGAATACGCCTTCGCACCTCGCGCGCCGCGCGTGGCTGCGCAACACGGCACGGGCGGCGGGCGCGATGGCGCTCTCCGGCGCCGCGTTCGGTCTGCCCGCCATGCGCGCGTCCGCGGACGAAGGTCTGAAGCCGCTCAAGCTCTCATGGAACGCGGGCGCGATCTGCACCGCGCCCGTCCCAGTCGCCGTCAAGCAAGGTTTTTTTCGCAAGCACGGCCTCGCTATCGAACTGGTCAATTTCGCGGGCTCGACCGATCAACTGCTCGAAGCCATCGCGACCGGCAAATCCGACGCGGGCGTCGGCATGGCGCTACGCTGGATCAAGCCCCTGGAGCAGGGCTTCGACGTCAAGCTGACGGCGGGCATCCACGGCGGCTGCATGCGGCTGCTCGCGACGCGGGCCTCGGGCATCGTCGATCTGCAAGGACTCAAGGGGCGCACGGTGGGCGTGAGCGACATGGCGAGCCCGGCGAAGAATTTCTTCGCGATCTCGCTGAAGAAGGTCGGCGTCGATCCCGACAACGATGTCCGCTGGCGGCAATATCCGGCGCCGCTCTTGGGCGAGGCGCTCAAGAAGGGCGAAGTGCACGCGATCGCCGATGGCGATCCGACCATCTGGACGTTGCGCGAGACGGACCACTTGCAGGAAGTGTCGAACAACCTGTGCGGCGAGTACGCCAACCGCGTGTGCTGCGTATTGGGTGTGCGCGGCTCGTTGATCCGCCGCGACCGCGCGACTGCGCAGGCGCTGACGCAAGCGCTGCTCGAAGCCACCGAGTGGACCGCGGATCACCCGGCCGAAGCCGCGGCGATCTTCGCGCCGAATGCGCCGGGCGCGAATGTCGAGCAACTGAGCGCGATGCTCAAGAGCCATACGGACCGCCATCACCCTGTGGGCGACGCATTCAAGCAGGAAATCGCGCTGTATGCCGACGATCTGAAATCGGTCGGCGTGTTGAATGCCGGCACGAGTTCGGATCGTTTCGCTACGCGTGTGTGTGCGAATGTGCTGGTTTGAGAGGCGTTTGCCGCAAGTTTGTCCCGCCGAGTTCTTCCGTTTACGAGGATCTCGGCTGCCGGTATCATAAAGTATCATCGATTTTGATACTTATTGCATTTCGTGAAACCACATGAAACCCTCCAGCCGGATCCGTGGCATTTCGCCCGGCCCGAACTGGCTGATGCCTATCTGCAAGCCTTTGATCTCAAGCTCTCGTCGGCCCGAGGTCTTTTTGCCCGCCGACGCATGGGCAAGACGGAATTCCTGCGACGAGACCTGCTGCCAGCAGCGCTGGAGCGCGGTTATCTTGTAGCGTATACGAACCTATGGGACAGCCGCTCGTCGCCTGACTCAGCGCTCGTGTCGGCGCTCGCGGAAGCGCTGGAGCCGCAAGGCGTCAAGGCCGTGCTCGCGCGGTTGGGCAAGCCGATCCGCACAATCAAGGCGAGCGCCAAAATCCCCGGCGCCGCCGAAGGTTCGCTCGAGGCCGAACTCTCGACCCCGGAAATCGACAGCGCCGCGGCGCTGCGCGAATCGCTCCGGCAATTGGACCGCCAGAAGAAGCCGCTGCTGCTGGTCATTGATGAAGCGCAGGTGCTCGCGCGCGCGGACCACAGTGATTTCGCACACGCTTTGCGCGCTGCGCTCGACATTCGCAAGGATCGGATCAAGGTGATTTTTGCCGGCAGCTCCGAAACTACCTTGCGAGAAATGTTCGCTCGCGCTTCGGAGCCGTTCTATAACTGGGCGGCACTCGAGCCGTTTCCGCTGCTAGGTGAAGAGTTCGTCGCGTTTACTATCAAGCTGATGAATAGCATGGCGCGCAACCGATTGACGCTCGAGCAGGGGAAGCACACTTTTGACGAGCTGCACCGCACTCCGGAGTTTTTTAAACGGTTCATCGAGCGATACATGTTGTACCAGGTTCAGGGCGCAGATGCCGCGCTTGTGCATACCCGGGCCTCCGTGTTCTCGGACGAAAACTTCCTTAAGCAGTGGTCCGGCATGAGTCCGGCTGATCAGGCCGTCATCACGCTAATCGCACGTGGCGAAACCGATATGCACGGCGTTGCCGGCCTCGCGAGACTATCGGCTCTGCTTGGCAAGCCGGCCACGAAGAATACCGCCGCGCATGCCTTACGGCGGCTGCAGGCGCAAAATGCGGTAACGCGGCTTGCTCTCGGCGACTATCGTATCGAAGACGAGGCGTTCGCCGAGTGGATCCGTCGGCGGTCTGTGCCGTTGCGTTGATCCGGTCTCAATACCCCGCAAACGCGGCGCGTCCTAGATTGCCGAGCACGGTGTCGTTCTGCGGCGTGTGGATGCGCGCGCACAGCACGTCGCGATAGTGGCGCTCCAGCGCGTTGTTGCGGCTCAGGCCCGGGTTGCTGCTGGCTTCGAGCGCGAGCGCGACGGCGTCGATCGCGTGCTGGCTGACGAGATACTTGATCGTCGGCGCGTGAGCCGCGCTCACTTGACCCGCTGCGCCGGCGTCGAGCAAGACGCGGTTGTTGAACAGCAAGGCGTCGATGCGGCCGACGGTCTGCTGAAAGCTGTCGAGGCTGGAAAGCGGTGCGTTCAAACCCGAGGGCACGCGATGCGCTGCCCATTGCACGAACCAGTCGCGCGCGGCCCGAGCGACACCGTCGTAGATCGCCGGCAGCAGGACGTTCATCCAAAGACTCGTGACCGGGTCCATGCCGCTCGCCTGCCCCGGCGCTTGCAGATCGACCGCATGATCGAGCGGCACGCGCACGTTCTCGAAGATCACTTCGTGGCTGCCCGTTGCGCGCATGCCAAGGTGGTTCCATGGCTCACCGAAGCGGATGCCCGTCGTGTCACGATGCACGAGCCACGTGCCGATCCGCGGCGAGGCTTCGTCCGTGCGTCCCCACACGGCGAACCAGGTGAGTCCCGGGCTGCCCGTCGAATAGAGCTTGCGGCCGTTCAGAATCCAGTAATCGCCTTCGGTCCGGCCAACCGTCGCGGGCAGGCCGCCGCGCGAAGGGGAGCCGAGTTCGGGCTCGACGCGTAGCGAATTGATCAGCGCGCCGCGTTCGACGGCGTCGCGCGCGATGCGTTCTTTCAGCAGCACTGGCCAATTCGGATTGGCCTGTAATCGTAGATGGTATAGGCACTGCATCACGAGAATCAGCGCGGTCGACGGCTCGCCGCGCGCGACGGCGCGTATCACCTTCAGCGTTTGCGCGAGCGTCGCTTCGCTTCCGCCGAGCGCGCGCGGCACGGTCAGCGAAAGCAGGCCGGCACGGCGCAGGCGTGCGAGGTTGTCGTGAGGAAAGATCGGGCCGGCGTCGAGCGCGGCCGCGCTCGCGGCGAATTCCCGCGTGAGCGCGGCGAGCCAGACATCGGCGCGCGGATGGTCGAGATCGGCGAGTGCCTCCAGCGCCGCGGCGTCGCGCTCGACGTCGGCGAGTGCGCTATCGGGATGACGGCCGGTCATGGGAAAAGTCCGTATCGAAGAGTTCAGACGCGGGCGCGAAGTCAAGGCGCGGCCAGCGGAAATTGCTTGTCGAAACTCGGCGCCACATCGAGGCGTGTCTTGATGACGTCCGCGCGGTGATAGAGGTCGGCCGTCTTTTGCTGTTCGGCGATGAGGCCATCGTCGATAGAAACGGGATGCAGTTGCGCGCGCTGATACATGGTCTTGAGCACGTCGGGCGGCAATCCCGTGACCTTCGATTGCATCGCCGCCACTTCGTCGGGATGCGACAGCGCCCAGCGCTGCCCCGCCGCGACGCGCTTCAGGAAGTCCGCGAGTTCGGCGTGCTTGGTCTTGATCGACGTTTCCGTCGCGGCCTGGAAGCTGAGGCCGGAAGACAGGCTCACGCCGTTCGCGATGCTGCGGTCGCGATCGCGCAGCTCGGCGAGCGCGACGTAGGGGTCCCATGTGGACCACGCGTCGACGTTGCCCGATGCGAGCGCCGCCTTGGCGTCCGCCGGCTGCATGAACCGCAGGTCCACGTCGGAGAGCTTGAGGCCCGCGCGCTCCAGGGTCGCGATCACGAGGTAATGGCCGATCGAGCCGCGAGTCGTCGCGATGCGTTTGCCCTTCAGGTCGGCGGCCGTCCTGACCGGCGATGCGTCGGGCACGACGATCGCGAGATCGACGGGCGTCGAGCGCGTCGCCGCCACGGCGCGCACTTGGGCGCCCGCCGCGTAGGCAAAGATCAGCGGCGCGTCGCCGAGTCCGCCGATGTCGATCGCGCCCGCGTTGAGCGCTTCGCCGAGCGGCTGCGCGGCCGGAAAGTTGAACCATTCGATCCGGTACGGAACGTCTTTCAGCTGGCCCGATGCTTCGAGAATGCCGCGCGTCTGCAACTGCTGATCGCCGACCTTCAAGGTGGTGTCGGCAAGCACGGCACGCGTTGCGCCGGCGCAGAGCGCAACGAGCAGGAGGCGGCCAACCCAGCTTTGCAGTAAGCGATGAGCGGGATGGGTCATGAGAAATGTGGTGCTTGAACGAAGTTGCGTAGGCGAAGGCGCCGCAAAGCTCACGAAACGTATCCGGTTTTTATAAGGCAAACGCATGGTTCTTCTTTCCTAATATGCGATCGAGAAAAGCGCGCGGGTGCTTGAACGCGGCTGCAACGCCGCGTCAAGCTCCCGCATCCGCCGTGCAGTTGCAGGCGACTTCATCATTCGGTGAAGCGGAAAAAGCATCCATGAAACTCGATGAAATCGAAGCTTTCGCGAGCCGCATGACGTCAAGGTCGACGCAAGCGGACAGCCTATGCGGGTTGTCCGCAGTGCACGCATTGCATGTGAGCGCTGTCGTCAAATCACGAAGAACCCATGCGTGCCGTCGCGTTCGAGTTGCGCGACGAGGCCGTATTCCCACTCCAAATACGCGTTCATGGCCTCGCGTGCGTTGTCGGTGCCTTCATACGGGCGCCGATAGCGATCGATGCGCGGCGACACGAGGCGTTCGCTCCCGCTTTCGGTGGCCAGGCCCGCGCGAATCCACGCCGACGTTCCGCCTTCGAGAACATGCACGGGCTTGCCCGTCAGCGCGGCAATTTCAGGCGCGGCGAACACCGCAAGCGCGCTCGTCGCACAGGTGACCACGTAGCGCTTCGCATCGGGCAGCGCGCGCAGATCGTCGATGGCGTTGACGAGACGCGAGCGCACGATCCAGTACGCGCCCGGTATGTGCGCCTTCACGTGATTCGCGCTCGACGTGACGTCGATGACGAGCGTGCCGCTCGCCGGGTCGGCGAGGAGCTCGGCGAGTTCGCCGGTGCTGACGCCGGGCGTCGATACAGGCTCAGGCTTCGCGCTTCGCCACGTGCCGCTTTCGGTGAGATCCGAGGCCGCAGCGCCGTCGACGACATACACCTCGATGTTCATCTGCGCGAGCCACGAGGCCGTCATGTTCGCGCGCACGCCGTCATCGTCGAACAGGACGACGCGCGCCCCGCGCACGGGCGCGAACATGTCCGTCTCCTGCACGAGCTGTCCGCCCGGCGCGTTCTGAAAACCTGGCGCATGTGCGCGCTCGTACTCGGCGGGCGTGCGCACGTCGAAGCGATAGCTGGTGCGGGACGAATCGGCCGCCCAGCGCGTGGCCTCGGCGAGCGCGATGCGGTTCACGCCTGCGCGGTCGGCAAGCGCGCGCGACGCGCTGCGCGAAGCTGCGAGCGACGCGTCGTCGAGCCCGGCTTGGAGATCGAACTGACGTTTGCTGTCGTGTTCGAGCGTTTGTCCTGCGAGCGTCCAGCCGATCGTACCGTTGCGCAACGCCGCAACGGGATTCGGCAACCCGGCGTTGACGAGCGATTGCGCGCCGATGATGCTGCGCGTTCGGCCCGCGCAATTGACGATCACGCGCGTTTTGGGATTCGGCGCGAGCGCACGTGCGCGCAGCACGAGCTCGCCGCCGGGCACGCTGACGCTGCCCGGAATGTTCATCGTCTGATATTCGTCGAAGCGCCGGGCATCGAGCACCACCACGTCATCGCCGTCCTTGAGCAGCGTATCGACCGCTTCGGCGGACAGGGACGGCGTGTGCCGCCGCGCTTCGACGAATTCGCCGAACGCCTTGCTCGGCACGTTCACGTCGCGAAACACTTCGCCGCCGGCGCGAACCCAGCCGTCGAGGCCGTCCGCGAGCAACGCGATTTGCGTGTAGCCGAGCGAAGCGAGCTTGCCGGCCGCTCGTTCGGCCAAGCCTTCGCCTGCGTCGAACAGAACGATGGGCACGTCGCGGCGCGGCAGGCGCGTGTAGGCGTCGAGTTCGATCTTCGAAAACGATAAATTCGCGGCGAAGAGCGGATGGCATTGGGCATGCGGGTCTTCTTCGCGAACGTCGAGCAGGGCGATTTCGCGTCGCGCAAGCAGCGCTTCTCGCACGTCTTCATAGGTGCGGACTCGGTATGACGTCATGAGTGTTGCAGTTCCCTGCCGATATCCCACAGGTTCGGGAGCGTTTCGTTCGAGTAGCCGGAAATGAACGGCTTTGGCTGGCCTTCGGGGGAGTAGGTCGAGCGGCGCACCGCGCCGATATTCGCGCCGTAGACGTGGATGCTGATCGACGTGCGGTCTTCATAGGCGTTGCGCACACGATGAATATCGCCGATGGCAGGCGACACCGCTTCGACATCGCCCGCTTCGAGACGCACCTCGTCGCCAATTTGACGCAGCGTGCCGTCGTCGTTTCTCGCGTACGGCGCGGCCAGCTCGGCGCCGCGCAGCACGCCGATGAGGCCCCATACCGTGTGATCGTGAATCGGTGTTTGCTGAGCCGGACCCCACACGAAACTGACGACGCTGAAGCGCTGGCGCGCATCGGCGTACAGAAGGAATTGCTGATAGCGCTCGACGCAAGGCCGGGCGTAAGCGTCGGGCAGCCAGTCGTCGACGCGGATCAGTTCGCGCAACGCATTCGCGCCTTGTTCGAGCAGTTCGGTTTCGCTCGCCCTCGAATCGACGAGCGCGGCAATCTCGCCGACGAAGCGCCGCAGTATGTCGATGGCCATCAGTCGAGCAGCTCGGGTTCGGTTTCGACGAGCCCTTCATACAGGCTCTCGAACGCATGCCGCGCGCCGCTCGCGCGGCCGATCTGCTGATGTGTCAAGTCCGCCATGTCGTGCGGGATCGGCTGCGGGGTGCCCGAAGCTTCGGCGAGCAGTTGCGCGTGGCACGTATTTTCGAGCGCGATGTACCACCATGACGCAGCCTCGACGGAAGGGCCTGCCGTCAGAATGCCGTGGTTCTTCAGGATCACCGCCTTGTACGACCGGAGCGCATCGGCGATGCGTGCGCCTTCCGTCGTGTCGAGCACGACGCCGCGAAAATCGGCGAACAGCGCATGGTCTTCGTAGAACACGCACGAGTCCTGCGTGAGCGGATCGAGCTTGCGGCCGAGCGTGGACCATGCCTTGCCATACAGCGAATGCGTGTGCGCCGCGGCGACGACATCCGGGCGCGCTTCGTGAATCGCCGCGTGAATGGCGAAGGCGGCCTGATTCACAGGGCCATCGCCGATCACGATTTCGCCATGACGATTGACGAGCAACAGATCCGACACCCGTATGCGCCCAAAATGCCGACCGAGCGGATTGACCCAAAAATGGTCCGTCCACTCCGGATCGCGCGCGGTGATGTGGCCTGCGAGCCCCTGCGCAAAGCCATATCGTGCGAACAGACGAAAGGCCCCGGCCAAGCGCTGCTGCCGATGCAGACGTTCCTCCGCGAGCGAGCGCTGGGCCGCTTGGTCGTCGTCGTCGAACCAGAACTTGCGGATGGGCGGGTTGCGAAAAGAGAGCTTGGGTTTCTCAGCAACGAGCGTGCTCATGGCGTGGTGGCAATCCGTATCAAGCGGCGTGGCGTACGCGTGAAGTCAGCTCGCGTGCGGCGGGAATCAGCTCGCGTCCGTAGTCGATGGCATCTTCGAGCGGATCGAAGCCGCGAATCAGAAAGGTCGTCACGCCGAGTTCGTAGTACTCGGCAAGGGTCTGTGCGACCTGCGCGGGCGTCCCGACGAGGGCGGTCGAATTCGAGCGGCCGCCGATCTCTTTTGCCACGGCCGTCCAAAGACGCTCGTCCGCGCGCACGCCGTCGCCCGCCGCGGCGAGCAAGCGCCGTGCGCCTTCGCTCTGCTGGGGGCCGCCGCGCGAGAAGCCTTGTTCGACGCGCAGGCGGCGCGTCTCTTCGAGAATGTGCTCGGCACGCTCCCAGGCCGCTTTTTCCGTCGACGCGAGGATGGGGCGGAACGATACCGAGAAGCGCACGGTCCGGCCGTGCTTCGCGGCTTCGGCGCGCACGCGGGTCACCTGCTCGTGCACCTGCTGCTTTGATTCACCCCACAACGCGTAGACGTCCGCGTGTTTGCCGGCGACGGCGAGCGCCGGTTCGGACGCGCCGCCGAAATAGATCGGCACGTGCGGCGTCTGTTTGGGCTTCACATCGGAGAAAGCCTTTTCGAAGCGGTAGAAACGGCCCTCGTGATCGAACGGTTGCTCTTCCGTCCATACACGGCGCAGGATCTGCAAATACTCGTCGGTGCGAGCGTAGCGCTCGTCATGGCTCAGGAAATCACCGTGGCGCCGCTGGTCTTCGTCGCTGCCGCCCGAAATGAAATGCACGGCGAGCCGGCCTCCCGAGAAGTGATCGAGCGTGGCGATCTGTCGTGCCGCGAGCGTAGGCGCGACAAAACCCGGGCGATGCGCGAGCATGAAGTGAACGCGCGATGTGACGCTCGCCGCGTACGCGATCGTGATGGTCGCGTCGGGACTCGTCGAACTGTGCGGCACCAGAATGCGGTTGAAGCCGGCATTTTCATGCGCCTGCGCGAATGCACGCACGTATTCGGTATCGATCGCGGGGCCGTGCGGAAGATGGGTTTCCGATACCTTGCGCTGCTGAATCATGCCGATGAATTCGACGCTCACATTGGCTCCTTGCGGGTATCCGTCGCATTGAAGGAATGGCTGCGGAAGCAGACGGGCTGGGCAATTGCACGTCTGCGAGTCGAATTCAGGCTAACACTACGTTATGCAAAGACTAAATAGTAAATTCAGATAAAGATATCGGATGCGCGTGTTACTGAATTTGCGCTTCGATCGCGCGCTTGTCGATCACCGACCATACCTCAGCGATCTTCGCGCCGCGGAACGCGTAGAACACGTTCTCCGTGAAAGCGATCCGCTTGCTTTGCTTTGCGCGCGGGTGTCGCGGTGTCCGCGAACAGATCGACTACCACTGCGCGCAGCCAGCGATTGCCCTCGTCCTGCTGGACTCTTGCATGCCAAAGCAGATGGATCGGCGCGGCGGGCAGCGGCATGGGCAACGCATGCGCGCTGAGCGAGAAGGGCGTGGCCAATTGCAGGGCGAGTCGCTCCGGCACCGTGGCGATCAGATCGGTGCGTTGCAGGATGTAGCCCACGCTCATGAAGTGCGGCACCGTCAGTCGCACCTGGCGCCGCACGCCGCGTCTTTTCAGCCATTCTTCTACCTGGCCGTGGCCGGTGCCCGCCGATACCACCACCAGATGCTCGGCCTCGCGCCAGGCAGCGAGCGTGAGCGGCGTGTCCTCGAGCGGATGGCCGCGCCGCAGCAGGCAGACATATCGCTGATCGAACAGGCGCCGCTGATAGAAGCCACCCTTGAGCTGCGGTAGCAAGCCTATGGCGAGATCGACTCGGCCATCGGCCATCTCGTCGCCCAGATTGACGCTCGTGTTTCGGACTGTATTCAGTGCGATGCGAGGCGCCACGCGCGACAGGCGTTCGAGTAGCGCGGGCAGGAATACGACCTCGCCGATATCGGTCATACCGATCGTCATCGTGCGCGTGGCATGCAACGGATCGAAACCGGTCTCGGGATTGAGCGCGGCGTGCAGAGTCGCGAGTGCCTGCGAGACCGGTTCCGCCAGACGCAGCGCGAATGGCGTGGGTACCACGCCGCCCGGCCCGCGCACGAACAGAGGATCGCCGAGCCGGCGACGCAGCTTGGCGAGCGCATTGCTGACACCCGGCTGACTCATGTTCATCTGCTCGGCGACTGTCGACACGCGCCGCTCCTGCATCAGGCGTTCGAAAAGCAGCAGCAGATTAAGGTCCACGTCGCTCAGTTCCATGGCTTTGGCCTCGAACTCGCTCATTCAATCCAGTGATGAAGCAGATTCTCGGCATTTTATTGTGGAATGAGTCTCTCGTCCTGAAAATACTGACACGGCGCACGCAGTCGACGCGACCTCGACTGATGCCGCGCCAACCCAAGCCTATAAACCTGGATATCGGAGACACGTTGATGAAGCAGATGGATCTGAAGATTGCCATCGTCGGTGCCGGCATTGGCGGCCTGACGCTTGCGCTCGCGCTTCGCGAGCATGGAATCGATGCGCGGCTCTATGAGCAGACCGACGAGCTGCGCGAGGTAGGGGCAGCGGTTGCGCTGTCAGCCAATGCGACGCGCTTCTACGAACGCATGGGACTGCGAGAGGCTTTCGACAGGGTGTGCGCGGAAATACCTGCCCTGATCTATCGTGACGGGCGCAGCGGCGCGGTCATTGGACATCATCGGGGTGCACCCAGCTATCGCCAGCAATTCGGTGGCTCGTACTGGGGCGTTCATCGTGCCGATCTGCAGGCCGTGCTCTCCAAGGCGGTCGGCCTCGAGCGCATCCACCTCAGCCATCGGCTGGTCGATCTTACGCAGCACCCGGATCGCGTGAGTTTGACTTTCGACAACGGCCAACACGTCGAGGCCGATCTGGTGATCGGCGCCGACGGCGCGCGCTCGATCACGCGGCGCTGGATGCTTGGCTACGACGACGCCTTGTATTCAGGCTGCTCAGGCTTTCGCGGCGTGGTGCCGGCCGAGCGCCTGGACTTGCTGCCCGATCCCGAGACCATCCAGTTCTGGATCGGACCGCAGGGTCATCTGCTGCACTATCCGATCGGAGACAAAGGCGACCAGAATTTTCTGCTGGTCGAGCGTCACCCGTCGCCGTGGCCGTCGCGCGACTGGGTCGTGCCGGCTAGCGAGGGCGAGCAGCTGCGCCTGTTCAAGGACTGGCATCCGGCCGTGCTACAGATGATCAGGGCAGTGCCCGTCAGCCAACGCTGGGGCCTGTTCCATCGTCCCCCGCTCGGCCGCTGGAGCAAGGGCCGTGTGACGCTGATCGGCGATGCCGCGCATGCACTGGTGCCGCACCACGGCCAGGGCGCCAACCAGTCGATCGAGGATGCCGTGGTGCTGGCCGCGCAGTTGGCCAAGGCGGGTCCAGGTCATTGGCGCGAGGCGCAGGAAGCCTACGAGCGCTTGCGCCGGGGTCGCACGCGCAAGGTGCAGTACGCGTCGATCTCGACAGCGGACGTGCTGCATCTGCCCGACGGGCCGGCCGCGCAGGCGCGCAACGCCCGGCTCGGGGCGCGCGACAGCGTGCTGCATCATCTGGACTGGATTCACGGTTTCGACGCACTCACGCAAGAGCCGAGCGAACGTCAGGGTGGCACCTGGCTTTGAGTTGGCCGTGTTCGGGCGATTTCGTCAGCCGTTCTACGGCCACGGCGCGATCTTTCGATAAGGCCTAAAGCGATGGGATGGTGGCGAGCAAGCCTCAACCGCGGAGCGCCACAGTAGCCACAACGAGAGCCGAGAAGATCAGCGCCGGGGCGAGATGCCGGAACGGCTCTCGATTTCGTAGCAGCGTGAAGAGCGCGCCAATCATGATCGCACCGGCCAGCGTTAGGCCCAAAACTCTGGTTTGTTGTCCAAATAGAAGTGCCGCACACAACAGCTCAAGCGCGCCACAGAGCAAATGGAACCATGCCGGGTAGCCCCAGCGTGCGAAGTCGCGCTTCACCGCGCCGCGTCCTGCGAGATTGACCACCCCAGCAACCGCGAACAGAACCGCTACGATCGTCGCGAGAATCGACTCGAAAGATGCAGTGTTTAACCCCATCGTCATGCTCCGTTGCTTTGCTGAAAGTGCGTTTGTACAGAGAGGTCCGCAATCAGGCCGGGGCCGTGGGGTTCCCACGCAAGAACTCGCCGGGCATGCTGGCCGCTTACTGTCTGATCGAGCGCCAGTGCGTCAGCAAATGGCCCAAGCGATTTGCGAGCATCGTCGAGCGGCCAAAATTCGACGCGGTCGGCGCCGACCGAGGCCCGAATCGCTTCGCCCATTTCGGCAACGGCAACGGTATCTTCCGCGACCACGTTGAAGATCTGTCCCGCGACTCGACCGTCCCCGCTTGCAGCCCGCTCCACCGCGCTCAGATAGGCCGTGGCGAGATCATCGACGTGCACGGCAGGCCAGTGGTTGCGACCATCGCCGACGACCCTCACACTGCCGGTCTGACGGACCATGCCGGCAAGCATGCCGAAGACGCCGCCGCCGTAGCCGTGCACCATCGCCGGCCTGAGGATCACTGCGGCAACCGAGCGGCGTGCTGCTAGCGCCAGCACCTGTTGCTCCACTGCGGGCCGCCAGGCGATGAGTGGTGTCGGGTTCAGCGCCGATGCTTCAGCCGCGGGCCCCCCCTCCGTATTGCCGTAGACCCAGGTGCCCGACGTATAGACAAACGCCGCGCCCGGATGCGAATGCGAAAGCATCGCTACAGCCGCGGCCTCATCCGCAGCAGCGGCGGAAGCATCGTTGGTCGACGCGGTGTGTACCACGCCATCAGCGGCACCGGCAGTCGCAGCGAACGACTGTGGCTCGCGCAAGTCGCCGGGATGCAGTGTCACACCGAGACGTGCCAGCGCGCTGGCGGCCGCCGAGCTCTCCTCGCGCACCAGCGCCGTCACCTGATGGCCGAGGCTGATTGCCTTGCGCGCGACCGCTTGCCCGATGAAGCCAGTAGCACCTGTAATGAACAGTTTCAAAGCGTTCTCCAATAATTGGCTGCGACGTTGAATAGCCATGCAAACGAGACTCGTCGGTCTCGTTTTGTTAAATCTAAACGAGACTGACCAGTCTTGTCAACTACAGAACGATCTGTTAT
>DATGHJ010000329.1:0-3283 GCA_035308085.1 Trinickia sp.
CAACTCGTCGGGCTACATCAACGACCTCGCGAACAACGACATCTGCGTCGCGGTCGCGTGGTCGGGCGACGTCGGCATCGCGCGCCGCCGCACGATGGAAGCCAAGCGCTCGTATGAAGTGAAGTTCTCGAACGTCAAGGAAGGCGGCCTCCTGTGGTTCGACGTGATGGTCGTTCCGAAGGACGCCCCGCACCCCGAAGCCGCCATGAAGTGGATCAACTACATCGAAGATCCGAAGGTCAATGCGGCGATCACCAATGAGGTGTTCTACCCGACCGCCAACCACGCCGCACGTCAATTCGTGACACCCACGGTGGCGAGCGACCAGACCGTCTACCCCTCGGACGACGTGCTGAAGAAAATGACGCTGATGAAGCCGATTCCCACGGACATCCTGCGCCTCGAAAACCGCCTCTGGGCCCAACTGAAAACCGGCCACTGATTTCTTCATGACAGCGGGTGAGGGGTCGCTCGATCCCTCACCGGCAAGAAGTCGCATCACGGCAGTCAATCTGCGCTAACGGGATTTTCCCCGCGCAGTCCCCAAGTTTCTTTCGATCGCTGCAAGCCCTGTGAGCCGCATTCGCGCCCCGCACGGGAGAACTCATGCCTGCGATTCGCACGGAATGGTTAGATCATGAATACGACAGCTTCCATCAAGGCGCCTGAAGCGCCGCAATCGAACCGCAATTCGCCCATCGCTTTCACGAAGCAAGCGAAATCGGACGAATTCGTTCGCATCGAAAACGTTGTCAAGAAATTCGGCGACAGCACCGCCGTCGACAACGTCAATTTGTCCATCGCCAAGAACGAGTTGTTCGCGCTGCTCGGCAGCTCCGGCTGCGGCAAGTCGACGTTGCTCAGAATGCTCGCCGGTCTGGAGACGGCCACGTCGGGCAAGATTTATGTCGACGGTGAAGACCTCGCGACGCTGCCGCCGTACAAGCGCCCCGTCAACATGATGTTTCAGTCGTACGCGCTCTTTCCGCACATGACGGTCGAAGCCAACATCGCATTCGGCCTCAAGCAGGAAGGCACGCCGAAGAACGAGATCAAGGAGCGCGTGGCCGATGCGCTCGCGCTCGTGCAGATGAGCAAGTACGCGGGCCGCAAGCCGCATCAACTGTCGGGCGGCCAGCAGCAGCGCGTCGCGCTCGCACGCTCGCTCGTCAAGCGCCCGAAGCTCCTGCTGCTCGACGAGCCGATGTCCGCGCTTGACAAGAAGATCCGCCAGAAGACCCAGCTCGAACTCGTCAACATCATCGAGAAGGTCGACGTGACCTGCGTGATGGTCACACACGACCAGGAAGAAGCGATGACGATGGCCGGCCGCATCGCCGTCATGAGCGAAGGCAAGATCGTGCAAATCGGCTCGCCGTCGCAAGTCTACGAATTCCCGAACAGCCGCTTTTCCGCCGAGTTCATCGGCTCGACCAACCTGTTCGAAGGCCACGTCGTCGAAGACGAGCCCGATCACATCTTCGTCGAAAGCGAAGACCTCGAGGCGCGCATGTATGTGAGCCACGGCATCACCGGGCCGCTCGGCATGCCGGTGGGCATCTCGGTGCGCCCGGAGCGCGTGCGCGTGTCGCGCGAAAAGCCGAGTGCCGTTCACAACTGGGCGCGCGGTGTTGTCACGGATATCGCGTACATGGGCAGTTATTCGCTGTACCACGTGCGCCTGCCGAGCGGCAAAGTCGTCGTGTCGAATCTCTCCAGCTCGCACCTCCTGCAAGACGGTGCGCCCGCCTACAACGACGACGTGTTCGTCTACTGGTCGCCCACCAGCGGCGTGGTGCTGACGCAATGAGGACACCATGAGAAATCCCGTCACCTCCTCCCTGCCCGCCGCGAACGCCAATGCCGGTTCGTTGTTCGCGCCCCTCCGTGCCTTTGTCGCTCGCTTCCTGCCTTCGGGTCGAACGACCGTCATCGGCTTCCCGTTCCTCTGGCTCACGCTGTTCTTCGCCGTGCCGTTCGTGCTCGTGCTGAAGATCAGCTTCGCCGATCAACAGCTCGGCATTCCGCCGTACAACGATCTCCTCAGCATCAAGGACGGCATCGTGCACTTCGCCTTGCAGCTCGGACACTACGTGTTCCTGATGCAAGACGATCTGTACATCGCCACCTACATCAGCTCGCTCAAGATGGCCGCGATTTCGACCTTCTTCTGCCTGCTGATCGGCTATCCGATGGCGTACTACATCGCGCGCTCGAATCCGGCGACGCGCAACGTCCTCATGATGGCCGTGATGCTGCCGTTCTGGACGTCGTTCCTGATTCGCGTCTATGCGTGGATCGGCATCCTCAAGGACAACGGCCTGCTCAACAACTTCCTGATGACGATCGGGCTGATTCACGAGCCGCTGCGTCTTTACCGCACCGACATCGGCGTTTATATCGGCATGGTCTATTCGTACCTGCCGTTCATGGTGATGCCGCTTTACGCCCACCTCGTGAAGATGGACCTCACGCTGCTCGAAGCTGCGTACGACCTCGGCGCGAAACCGTGGACCGCGTTCACACGCATCACGCTGCCGCTCTCGAAGAACGGAATCATCGCGGGGAGCCTCCTCGTGTTCATCCCGGCGGTGGGCGAGTACGTGATCCCCGAACTGCTCGGCGGCGCCGACACGCTGATGATCGGCCGCGTGATGTGGGACGAGTTCTTCAACAACATGGACTGGCCGATGGCTTCCGCCGTGACGGTCGCGATGGTGATGCTGCTGCTCGTGCCGATGGCCGTGTTCCAGTACTACCAGGTCAAGGAACTGGAGAGCACCAAATGATCAAGCCCAGCAAACCCCTGTCCGCGACGGTGCTCTCGATCGGCTTCCTGTTCCTGTACATCCCGATCGTCAGCCTCGTGGTCTTCTCGTTCAATGAGTCGAAGCTCGTCACGGTCTGGTCCGGCTTCTCGCTCAAGTGGTACAGCGCGCTTCTCAAGGATGACGAGCTGCTGACCGCGGCGCGGCTGTCGCTGAAGCTCGCGTTGATGACGGCATGCGCGTCGGTCGTGATCGGCACCTGGGCCGGCTTCGTGCTGGCCCGCTTCGGGCGCTTTCGCGGCTTCACGCTGTTCGCCGGCATGATCAACGCGCCGCTCGTGATTCCCGAAGTGATCCAGGGCATCTCGCTCTTGCTGCTGTTCGTCGCGCTCCAACAGATGATCGGCTGGCCGAACGGGCGTGGCGTCGTGACGATGTGGATCGGTCACGTGATGCTGTGCGTGTCGTATGTCGCGATCATCGTGCAGTCGCGCGTGAAAGAGTTGAACAAGTCG
>DATGHJ010000330.1:0-3128 GCA_035308085.1 Trinickia sp.
CCCCCACGATTTCTCGCGTGCATCGATGACGAGACGGTGATCCTCGCCGTCGTTGATCAATTGCTGCGTGACGTTTTCGAAGTCGCCCGAAGTCGTCAGCGCCTGCAGATCCTTGTTGACCTTGGCCGGGTCGTATACGTCGCCGGGCTTCACGTGCAGATGGTCGAGGATGCGCTTGGGCGGCACCTCGCCGTTCGACTCGATGACCACGCTCGTCACGCGGATCGGCACCGCGGGCGGTGGCGAGTGCGCGGCGCGATAGGCCGCGTACGCCTCGGGCGACAGCGCCAGGTGCTGGAGCTTGGGCAAGGCCGCGCGCGTGGCGGCTTCGCCCGCGGCAATCGCATCGCGCGCGTTCGCGAAGTCCGTGAAGCTCAGATTGCCGAGCGACGGCTCGATCAGCACGTCGCTCGCGGTGAGCTGCGCGCGCTGGCGCGCGACGTTCTGGTGGATCAGGATGCCGAGCGTCTGCTGCATCACGTCGGCGGGTGACGAAAGGGCGTCTAGAGGGCGCAGCGGCGAGCCGATATCGACCGCGATCACCACGTTCGCGCCCATCTCGCGCGCGGTGTCGATCGGCAGGTTGCTGACGAGCCCGCCGTCGACGAGCGTGACGCCGTCGATGTCGGCCGGCGCGAACAGCCCCGGCAGCGCCATGCTCGCGCGGATCGCCTGCGGCAGCGAGCCGTGGTCGAGCACGACCTTGTCGCCGGTGCGCAGGTTGGTCGCGATCGCGCGGTACGGGATCGGCAGCTTGTCGAACGGCTGGCTGCCGGGCACGCTGGCGGTCCAGTCCTGCAGCAGCGCGCGGAAGCGGTTGCCCTGCACGAAGCCGGCCGGCAGCTTGACGCCATTCGGCCCGAAGCCGAGGCTGCCGACATAGAGGCGCTCGTCCTCGCGCTGCGATTGCGGCAGCGCGGAGCGCTCGGTCACGTCAAAGGCGATATCGGCGAGGTTGACGTTTTCGAGCCGCGTTTCCATCTCGGCCGCGCTCATCCCGCTTGCGTACAGGCCGCCGACCACGGCGCCCATGCTCGTGCCGGCGATGCAATCGACCGGAATGCGGTTCTCCTCGAGCACCTTGAGCACGCCGAGGTGCGCGTAGCCGCGCGCGCCGCCGCCTGACAGCACGAGGCCGACCGAGGGCCGCGCCGATGCGTCGCCGATGACCTTGCAGACGTCCTCAGCCGCGGCCTCGCGTTGCGCGAACACGGCGAAAACGACGACGGCGCGTGCGGCCGCGCGCCGCGCCCGGCATGCGGAAGAGGTGGGACGGACGGACACCGCCAATCTTGTTGTTGTTTCGCGCAGCACCGGCCAGGCCATTCAAAACGGGTTAAATAAAAGGCCGAATATTACACATGATTACCATTCATCGGATTTGAACGGGGCTTCGATCGGCTCGTTTTTTACCTTACCCAAGATGTGCGACACATTCCGCCCAGCGGCTTCGGCTTTGTCACGCGTGGTTAAATTTCAGCCGCGTTCAATGCCCGAATTGGCCTCAGTTCCGCGTTTTGAAACCTTGATTGCCTTCTAGAATCGCCTCTGTCTCTGTTTGGAAAGAAGGCGATTCCCATGTTTGTCGACGAGCCCGTCAACGCGCGTTTCGAAGAGGCCAAGGCGCGGCACCTCGCCGGCGACCTCGTGGCGGCCGGCGTCCTCTACCGCGAAGTCCTCGCTGCGCGGCCGTTGCACCACGAAGCGATGTTCCGGACCGGCATCCTGGAATGGCAAAGCGGGCGCGGCGGCGAGGCGCTCTCGTGGCTCGAGCGCGCGATCGAACAGCAGCCGGACGCGGTGCGCTATCGATTCGGCAAAGGCCAGATTCTGGCCTCGCTCGGACGTTTCGACGATGCCGCTGCCGCTTACCGCAGCGTGCTCGCGCAGCAGCCGGAATCCGTGGATGCGTGGTTCGCGCTGGCGTCGGCGCTGCAGGCCGGAGGGCAGTGGCCGGGGGCGATCGACGCGTACTCGGCCGTCCTCGCGCGCGAGCCGCGGCATCTCGACGCGCTCAACAATCTAGGCAACTGCCATCGCCTTCGTGGCGAGCTCGATTCGGCCGAAGACGCTTATCGCCGCGCGCTGGCGGTGCGGCCCGACTACGCGAGCGCGCTGACCAACCTCGCGACGCTGATTCAGGCGCGCGGCCGCATCGACGACGCGATCGCGCTGCTGCGCGAAGCCGTCGCGGCGGAGCCGGGTGTGGCCGCGCATCTCGTGAATCTCGGCGTCGCGCTCGGCGAACGGCGCCAGCTCGGCGAGGCAGCCGCGGCGCTCGAGCGCGCGCTCGCGATCGATGCGCGCGTTCCCGAGGCCGCCTACAACCTCGCGAACATCCTGCAAGCGCTCGGACGGCATCGGGAAGCCGCCGTGCAATACGGCGCGGCGATCGCGTTGCGAGCGGATCACGCCGACGCCTATAACAATCTGGGCAACGTCCGCCAAGCGCTGGGCGAGTACGCGGCGGCGGCCGAGGCGTTCGAGGCGGCGATCCGCATCCGTCCGTCATTCGTGGCGGCCTTGAACAACGCGGGCAATCTCGCGCGCACGCTGGGGCGCCCGGACGAGGCCGAGGCGCGTTATCGCAAGGCGCTCGCGGTCGACCCGGCGCACGCCGTCAGCCACAACAATCTCGGCAACGTGCTCAAGGACACCGGCGCGCTCGACGAGGCCGTCGACTGCTATCGCCGCGCGCTCGCCCACGACCCGGCCAACCTCATCGCGCACAGCAACCTGGCTTATGCGCTGACGTTCCAGAGCGAGGACGGGTACGCGATACGCGACGAATGTCTGCGCTTCGCCGAGCGGCACGAGGCGCCGTATCGCGCGGCGCTGCCGGCTTATGCGAACGAGCGCGCGCCGTCGCGGCGCTTGCGCATCGGCTATGTGTCGGCGGATTTCCGCGACCACTGCCAGACGCTGTTCACGACGCCGCTGTTTTCGCATCACGATCACGCGGGCTTCGAGATCTTCTGCTATTCGAGCGTGGTGCGGCCGGACGAGTACACGCGCCGGCTCGCCGCCCACGCGGATGTCTGGCGCGACGTCGGCGATCTCGACGACGGGCAGCTCGCTCAACGAATCCGCGATGATCGGATCGACATCCTCGTCGACTTGACGATGCA
>DATGHJ010000331.1:0-4363 GCA_035308085.1 Trinickia sp.
CGGACGTTCCTGAAAGATCGCGAGATCGAACTCGTCATCGAGCATGTGCTCGGCGATATGGATGGCGAGGTCCGGATGACCCGCGATGTCGGGCAGCGGGCGTTTGCCCCCGCCCTCGTCCGCGAACGCGTGGTTCGGCGAGACGCCGAGCGCGAAAGTCGGATAGCAGTCGAAGAAGAAACTGTTCGCGTGGTCGTTGTAGAACATCACCATCACGTCGGGCTTGGTTTCGGCGAGCCATTGCGCGACCGGCTCATACCCCTTGAAAAGAGGCGCCCATGCCGGATCGTTCTGCCTTCCGTTGTCGTACGCCGCGCCAATGGTCGGCACGTGAGAGGTGCCGATTCCGCCGATGATTCTTGCCATGTCGTCTGCTTTCCTGGTTTGATGCCGTGCACGCCTTGCGCGCCGTTTCGATAGGACGCCGGTTTCGCCTCAATTCGCCGGCAGTCGATATGGGATACAAAGATACAAAGCCGCGCCGCTCATCGACAGTCGGGGTTAACGTCATAAATTAACCGCCTATGCCGGAATCAGCTGGCGTATCCGGGTCTTTTGCGTACCCGGCCGCGCCCGAGAAGCCCGCCGCATAAGACTCGTTTGGTATCCCATATCTCAGATCCCGCGGCACGCTCTCCGGCAACTCGCACGAGATTCGATAAACGAAACAGATACCGCCGGAATCAACTCGCAATCCGCTCGGCCGACCCGTCGAATCCCCGCGCACGCCGCTATACTTCCCGGCAAAGGAGGCCCGAAAATGAGTCCGACCACCCAGCACGCGATCGTGCAATCGCTGCGCGAGCAGATCCTGCGCGGCGAGCTTGCGCCCGGACAGCGCCTCGTCGAAGCGCAACTGGCGCAGCGGCTCGGCGTATCGCGCACGCCGTTGCGCTACGCCTTGAGCGTGCTCTCCGCGGAGGGGTTGCTCGAGCGCTCGGGCGGGCGGGGTTTCGTGGTGCGGCGCTTCGGCGTCGGCGACGTGCTGAACGCGATCGACGTACGCGGCGTACTGGAGGGATTGGCTGCGCGCGCCGTCGCGGAACGCGGCGCGACGCCAGCGCTGAAAGCCGCGCTCGACGAATGCCTGCGCGCAGGCGATCGCCTGTTCGAAGCCGGCTCGCTCAAAAAGGGCGACGACCTGTGCTACGCCGAGATGAACGGACGCTTTCACGCACTGATCGCCGATGCCGCGCAGAACGCGGCGCTGAGCGCGGCACTGAATCTCAACGACAAGATTCCGTTCGTGTCGCCGGCCACCATCGCCTTCGACGAAACCGCGAAGGCGCGTCAATTCACGATGCTGGCGTATGCACACCACCAGCATCACGCGATCGTGTCGGCGCTCGTGAACGGGGAAGGCGCGCGTGTCGAGGCGTTGATGAAGGAACACACGTACATTTCGAAGGAAAGCCTCAATCTCTCGCTGCCCAAGCTGCGGTTGATCGCGGGTGCCGCATGAAATGGCCGATATCAGGAAGACCGATCAACGTCCGAGCCCTTTTGCGAGGCAACCACCGATGAACCGCGGCGAGCTGCTGAACCTCGCCTGCCTGCGCGCCGTGTCGCTCGTTGCGCAGACGGGCAGCGTGAGCCGGGCGGCCACCACCCTCTTTCGCGCGCAATCCGCGGTCACCCGAGCAGTACAGGAGATCGAGACGGCGCTCGCCGAGCCCCTCTTCGATCGCAAGCCTTCCGGCATGTTGCCGACACCGGTCGGTAAAGCGGTGCTCAAACGCAGCGAACGCGTGCTCGGCGAGCTAGAAGAGCTGTCGCGCTGGTGCGAGGCGCGGCAATCGCACCGGCGCTCCGCCGCCGTTGGCACGGTGCCTGCGTACTTGCTCAACGCCCGGCGGCTCGAATTGTTCTCGGCGCTGGCCCGGCACAAGCACATGCCGAGCGCGGCGCGGGCGCTCGGCATCACCCAGCCCGCCGTCAGCAGCGCGATCCGGATACTCGAGAGCGGCGCGGGGCTTACGCTCTTCGAGCGCAACCCGCGCGGCCTCTTGCTGACGAGCGACGGCGAGGCGTTCCTGCTGCACGTGCGCCGCGCGCTGAACGAGCTGCGCCACGTCTCGGACGACGTGGCCGCGCTGCGCGGCAGCATCCAGGGACGCGTGACGGTCGGCGCGCTGCCCCTCGGACGTACGCTGATCCTGCCTGAAGCGATCGCGAAGGTGATCGCCCAATACCCCGGCGTCAGAGTGATCACGGACGAAAGCGCGTACGAGATGCTGGTGGCGGGGCTGCGCGCGGGCGACGTCGATTTCATCCTCGGCGCGCTGCGTCCGAACGATGCGGCCAGCGGGCTCGAAAGCGAAAAACTGATGTCGGAAGGCCTCGTGGTGCTGGCCCGGCGCGATCATCCGTTAGCCGGCGAAAGCGGCCTCACGCTCAAGGATCTCGCCGACGCCCAATGGATCTTGCCGCGCAGCCAGTCTCCGGCGCGCGGCCTGTTCGAGACGCTCTTCAAGCGCGCGAGGATCAAGCCGCCACTGCCGGCTGTCGAAACGGCCGACCTTGCCGTGATTCGCGGCCTGCTGTTGCGTACGGACATGATCGCGGCGTTGTCCGCCCAGCAGTTGCACTATGAGCGGCAGTCGGGCCAGCTCGTCGCGCTCGATGTGCCGACACGGAACACGAGCCGCGATATCGGATTGACGCTGCGCGCGGCCGGCACGCCATCGCCGGCCGCACGTGCGCTGATCGACGCAATTCGAGTCGTCGCGGGCGACGTCGATCGCGAGGCGCGCGCGGCCGAGCGCGCCCGGCCTCGCCGAATTTAATTAGCGCCCCCGGTCCACACGGACGACGGAATCCCGACCTCGCCATCGAAGAGCCAACGCGCCGTGCGCAGCAACGCCGCGCTGAGCACCTCCGGCGCTTGCGCCGTGCCGCCGGTCTCGAGTTCGACCGTGAATTCGCCAGTGGGATGCTCGACGCACACGCGCCTGCGCCGCCCCGGTGTGGACGCGGCGATGCCGTCGCAGACTGTGCCCGCCATCACCGCCGCGCTCGCCACGCTCACCGCGCCGAGCACGCCGATCGACGCATGGCAGCGGTGCGGAATGAAGCTGCGTGTCGAGAGCGTCCCGCCTCGCTCGGGCTCGCGCGGCGGAGCAATCAAGCAGATCTTCGGCACGGTCCGCTCTTTCACGTCGCCGAGGTTCATCAGCGGACCGGCTTGCAGCCGAATCGCCTCGATGCGCGCTTTCAGCTCCATGTCGGCGTCGAGCGCTTCGCGGCTCTCGTAGGCGGTGCGTCCAACATCGCTCGCGCGAATCAGCACCAACGGCATGCCGTTATCGATGCACGTGACTTCGATGCCGTCGATCGAATCGCGCAACTGTCCGGTCGGCAGCAGCGCGCCGCAGCTCGATCCCGCCGTGTCCCTGAACGCGAGCGGAATGGCCGCCGCCGTGCCGGGCACGCCGTCGATGCGCGCCTCCCCCTCGTAGATCACGAAGCCGCCGGCAGTGGGCACGGAAGCCACGGCGATCTGCCCGCTATTGACCATGTGGATGACGACGTCCGTGGTCCCGTCCGTGGTCACTTCGCGCGCGGGCATCAGCCCACGCTCGATCGCGAACGGACCGACCGCCGCCAGCATGTTGCCGCAGTTCTGCCCATAGTCGACCCGTGCCTCGTCGACGACCACCTGCGCGAATAGATAATCGACGTCCGCGTCGTCGCGCGTCGAAGGCGATACGATCGCGACCTTGCTCGTGAGCGGATCGGCGCCGCCGATGCCATCGATCTGCCTGCGGTCCGGCGAGCCCATCACCGCCAGCAGCACCCGGTCGCGGACGGCAGGATCGTCGGGAAGATCGGACGCGAGAAAGAACGCGCCTTTAGACGTGCCGCCGCGCATCATCATGCAGCGAATGCGCGTCTGACGCCGCACCGGACCATTCGACATGACCATGCTCCCTTAGCGTTCGTCGGCGGAATCGACGTAGCGCAGCCCCTTCGCCGCGAGCTTCTCGCGCATGCCGTAGTAGTCGAGCCCGAGCGTTCCCGACGCCAGCACGCTGCGCGTCTTTTCCTCCTTGGCGACGCGGGCCAGCGCGGCGTCCGCGACCGCGTCGACGGTTTCGAGCGGAACGACGAGCACGCCGTCGGCATCGGCCACGATCACGTCGCCGGGACGCACCAACTGCTGCGCGCAAACGATCGGCACGTTGACCGAGCCGAGCGTCTCCTTCACCGTGCCTTGCGCGGACACCGCCTTCGACCAGACCGGAAAATTCATTTGCTGCAGCGCCCGCAGGTCGCGGCAGCCGGCATCGATGACGAGCCCGCGCACGCCGCGCGCCGCAAGCGAGGTCGCCAGCAGCTCGCCGAAATAGCCGTCCTCGCACGG
>DATGHJ010000332.1:0-3743 GCA_035308085.1 Trinickia sp.
TGCGGCGTGCCGCGCTTGCGCAGATACGCGCGCGTCGCAACGATCACCGACTGGGTTTCGCAGAGCTTCCAGGCGACGTGTGTATCGGGCGCGGCGGCGCTGTGGCGAATCGCCAGGTCGAAGCCTTCCGCCGCGAGGGAAATCAGCCTGTCGGAGACTTCGAGCTGAACGCGAACCTCGGGATTCGCCCGAAGGAACCCGGACAGCAGCGGAAGCAACTGTTGCCGCGCGAACGCGACGGGCGCCGTGACGCGCACCAGCCCGCGCGCCACGCCCGCCGATTCCCGCACGCTCGCAAAGCTCGCCGCGATGTGCTCGTACTGGCCGCGCGTGTTGTCGACGAGCCGCTGCCCGGCCTCCGTGAGCCGGACGCTGCGCGTGGTGCGCTGCACCAGAGAGATCCCGGCGGCGCGCTCCAGCTCGGATATGCGCTGGCTCACGGCCGCCTTGCTGACGCCCAGGCGCGCCGCCGTGGCCGTATAGCTGCCTTGCTCGGCGAGCATGGCGAGCCAGTGCAGATGCGTCCAGAGCCCTTCGATCTTTTGGGTATCCATACACTCATTGTTCAATTGGCTAAACAATGAGTTCAATGTTAGCGTCTTTCCAGCGAGGCCGCCGCTTTCTACACTGCGTACATCATCCATTTACGCAAAGGAGTCGCCATGCAAGCCTATACCGACAGCTCGGACGTCGTGCATTTCATCCAGGGTCAGCGCGTGACGGGCAGCGGTACTCGCAGCCAGCCCGTGTTCAATCCAGCGACCGGCGCACGCGCCCGCAAGCTGGTTCTGGGCGAAGTGGCGGATGTCGACGCAGCAGTGGCCAGCGCCAAGGCGGCGTTTCCGCAGTGGCGCGATACGCCGCCTATCAAGCGTGCGCGCGTCATGCTGCGTTTCCTCGAACTGATGAACAAGCACGCCGACGAACTCGCCGCCATCATCACGGCCGAGCACGGCAAGGTGTTTTCCGATGCGCAGGGCGAAGTCGCGCGCGGCATCGACGTCATCGAGTTCGCGTGCGGCATTCCGCAACTGCTCAAGGGCGATTACACCGAGCAGGTCTCGACGGGCATCGACAATTGGACGACGCGTCAGGCGCTCGGCGTCGTCGCGGGCATTACGCCGTTCAATTTCCCTTGCATGGTGCCGTGCTGGATGTTCCCCGTCGCAATCGCGGCGGGCAACGCGTTCATTCTGAAGCCGAGCGAGCGCGATCCGTCGGCGTCGCTTTTCATGGCCGATCTGCTCAAGCAAGCGGGCCTGCCCGACGGCATCTTCAGCGTCGTGCAAGGCGACAAGGTCGTGGTCGACGCGCTGCTCGAGCACCCTGACGTCAAGGCGGTGAGCTTCGTCGGCTCGACGCCGATCGCCAACTACATCTACGAGACGGGCGCGAAGCACGGCAAGCGCGTGCAGGCGCTCGGCGGCGCGAAGAACCATATGGTCGTGATGCCGGATGCCGATCTCGACAAGTCTGTCGACGCGTTGATCGGCGCCGCTTACGGCTCCGCAGGCGAGCGCTGCATGGCGATTTCGGTCGCGTTGCTCGTCGGCGATGTGGCCGACACGCTCATTGACCGGCTTGCCGAGCGCGCCCGCAGTCTCGTCATCAAGAACGGCATGGAAGCCGACGCCGAAATGGGCCCGGTCGTCACGCGCCAAGCGCTGGAGCGCATCGAAGGCTATATCGCGGAGGGCGTGAAGGAAGGTGCGACACTCGTCGTCGACGGCCGCGGCCTGAAGGTGCCGGGTCACGAGGACGGCTTCTTCACCGGCGGCACGCTGTTCGACCATGTCACACCCGAAATGCGCATCTACAAGGAAGAAATCTTTGGCCCTGTGCTCGCTTGCGTGCGCGTCAAGGATTTCTCCGAAGCCATCGATCTGATCAATGCGCACGAGTTCGGCAATGGCGTCGCGTGCTTCACGCGCGATGGTCACATCGCGCGTGAATTCGGCCGCCGCATCGAAGTCGGGATGGTCGGCATCAACGTGCCGATTCCGGTGCCGATGGCGTGGCACGGCTTCGGCGGCTGGAAGCGCAGCTTGTTCGGCGATACGCATGCCTACGGTGAAGAGGGCGTGCGTTTCTATACGAAGCAGAAGTCGATCATGCAGCGCTGGCCCGAGAGCATCGAGAAGGGCGCGGAGTTTGCCATGCCGACGGCGAAGTAAGGGCTTTTCCCGCCGGTAAAGAGTGTTTTTCCAGCCGGCCGGTTGACCGTTCGATCGCCAAAAAAGAACAATCTCGTCAGGACGATCTCTGAGAGAGAACCCGATCGAGAGCAACATGGATTTCTCATCGCTGGAAATTTTTTGCACCGTCGCCGCGGAGCAGAGCATCACGCGCGCGGCTCACCATCTCGCGCGCGTTCAGTCGAACGTCACGACGCGCGTCAAGCAGCTCGAAGCAGAGCTGCGGGTCGAGCTGTTTTCGCGGGAAGGCAGGCGCATGACGTTGACGCCCAACGGACGCCGGATGCTCGTGTACGCGCAGCGTCTGCTCGCGCTGGCCGACGAGGCGCGCGAGGCGATGAGCCCGGATCAGCCAGCCGGCGTGCTGCGTATCGGCGCGCTGGAAAGCACCGCGGCCACGCGTCTGCCGTCGTTGCTTTCGGTCTACCACAGCCGCTGGCCGCAGGTTGAACTGGAGATCTCGATCGGCACGTCCTGTTCGCTCATCGACGACGTGTTGATGAGCCGCCTGGATTGCGCGTTCGTCGCCGGCGCAGACTTCGGGCGTGTTCCCGGCGTGGGCGGCGGCTTTGCCGAGCGCGGCGGCTTGAGCGCGACCCGCGCCTGTACGGAAGACATGCTGCTGGTGTTGCCGCCCAATCATCCTCCCGTCAAACGTCCGGAGGACATTCAGATCAGGACACTGGCCGCCTTTGCCAAAGGGTGCAGCTATCGAAGCGTGCTCGAGCGGTGGCTCGGCATCCGGGATGCGGAGCAAGAGAGCGGTTGGAAGCTGATGGAGCTCGCGTCCTATCACACGATGCTTGTCTGCGTGGCCGCGGGATCGTGTTTTGCGTTGTGTCCGAAGTCGGTATTGGAGCTGCAGCGTGCGCCATTGCATGTCCGGACCCAGCAGATCGCCACGGTCGATACCTATCTGATCGCACGCTCGGCGTACAGTAGCGGTGCGTACGAGGCGTTGCTTCGAGCGGTCGACACCCGGATTCGCGTGACGCGCGAAAACGGGTCCGCTCGTTAGCCGCGCTGCGAAGCACAACATCGGATAGGGCGAAACGGCCATGCAGCGTCAATTCGAAGATCTCGTTCTGGGCAGCATCGAACTGTTCTGTCTGGCGGCGGAAGTCGAAAGCTTCACGCTCGCGGCCAACGCGGCGGGCGTCACGCCGGCTGCCGTCAGCCGGGCCGTGGCGCGCCTTGAAGAGCGGCTCGGCGCGCGGCTTTTCGTGCGGACCACGCGGCAGATCCGACTGACCGATTTGGGCAAGCGCTACTTCGAGCAGTGCCGGCAGGCGCTGGCCCAGCTCTCCGATGCGGAGCGCGAAGCGACCGGTCAGCAAACCACGCCTGCCGGCCTGCTGCGCATCAGCATGCCGACGCCGTACGGCCACTACCGCGTCCTGCCGGTCCTCAGCGACTTTCGCTCGCGCTTTCCCGAGGTAACGGTGGCGACGCACCTGAGCAATCGCAACATCGACTTCGCCGAAGAGGGATACGACCTCGCGATCCGTGGGCGTGCGCCGCGCGATTCCGGCCTCATTGCGCGCAAGC
>DATGHJ010000333.1:0-11411 GCA_035308085.1 Trinickia sp.
CTGGCGGCAACCGATGCGAGCTATCGCGATCACCGGTCGGCCTGGAACGCGGGCTCGCCGCAAGCCGCCGCGGTCGCGCAGGAGTCAGGCGCGAACAGGCAGGACGTACCCGCGAGCCTCGCGCTCTACGCGTTTCCCACGCTTTCCGAACAAGCGTCGCCGACGTGGCTCGGCGGTGGCGCGCAAGCGGGTGCGGCGAAGTCGCTGGCGGCTACGGCGACGTTCTTGAAGGCTCAGGGCACGATTCAAAATGTCTTGCCCGATTACTCGACAGGTGTCGATCCGCGGTTCGTGCAGCGCGCGTTGCGTTGAACGCCGCTGCGTGACGCGAGATTCGGATATCGAAACGTTGAGGCTTCGACATGAACCGGCTCGAGATTCGACAGCTGTACGTCGCGTATGAAAGCGCGCGGGGCCGCGCGGCGAACGTGGCGCTCGCCGGCGTCAACCTGAGCATCGACGCAGGCGAGTTTGTCGTTGCACTCGGCGCCTCGGGATGCGGCAAGAGCACGCTCCTCAACTGCATCGCCGGTTTCGTTCAACCGACCGAAGGCGAAGTGCGCATGAATGGGCAACGGATTGGCGGACCAGGCGCCGAGCGCGGCGTCGTGTTCCAGAAGTACGCGCTGATGCCGTGGCTAAACGTGCTCGACAACGTGGCGCTCGGTTTGCGCTTCAAGGGGATGGGCAGGCGCGAACGTGAACGCGTCGCGCGCGACACGCTCGCGCTGGTCGGCCTCGCGCGATACGCGCACGCGAGCGTGTACGAGCTCTCGGGCGGGATGCAGCAGCGCGTCGGCATCGCCCGCGCGCTCGCGAATGATCCGCAGGTGCTTCTGATGGACGAGCCGATGGGCGCGCTCGATGCGATGACGCGCGAGTCGATGCAGGAACTGGTGCTCGATATCTGGGGGCGCACGCAGAAGACGGTGTTCTTCATCACGCACAGCGTCGAAGAGGCGCTGTTTCTTGCGACGCGTCTCGTCGTGATGACGCCGAGCCCGGGCCGCATTGCCGAGACTTTTGAATTGCCGTTTGCGCGGCGCTTTTTGCAATCGCGCGATGCCCGGGCAGTGAAGTCGTCGCCGGAATTCATCGAGTGGCGCGAGCTGTTGGTGGCGCGTCTTCACCACCGCGTGTCGAGTGAGGTCACGGCATGAGCAGTCGTGAGTCGTTTGCCGAATCGGCGGGCGGCGCCGGGCGAGCCCCGGCTCCTTCTAGGCGTCGTCGCAGGCGTCGAGACGCGACGCGCCCGCGGTCGTATCGCTTGCCGGGTGAAGGACCGACTGCGGCATTGAGCGCGGCCTCCGTCGCCGTCCTCGTTGCGATGTGGTGGCTCGCCACGCATCTGCACTGGGTCGCGCCGCTTTTCCTGCCCTCGCCCGAATCCGTTTGGGCGGCATTCATCGACGCGTGGCATGGCCGGATTCAGGGTGGCTTGCCGCTGCCCGAGCATCTCGCATGGAGCACGTTGCGCGTATTCGGCGCGTTCCTGCTTGCGGCGCTGACGGCGGTGCCGGTCGGCATCCTGATGGGTGTGAGCCGCATCGCGCGCGGCCTGCTGGATGCGCCGCTCGAGTTCTATCGGCCGCTGCCGCCGCTCGCGTATTTGCCGCTCGTCGTGATCTGGGTCGGCATCGACGAAACCGCGAAGATCGTCGTGATCTACCTTGCGTGCTTCGCCCCGATCGCAATGGCGGCGCGTGTGGGCGTGAAGAGCGCAACCATCGAGCAGATCAATGCTGCGTATTCACTCGGCGGCGGGTTCTGGCACGTCGTGCGCTTCGTCGTTTTGCCGGCTGCGTTGCCGGAGATACTGACAGGCTTGCGCATCGCGATCGGCTTCGGCTGGACAACGCTCGTCGCCGCCGAGATGGTGGCCGCAACGGCCGGGCTCGGGCAGATGGTGCTCAATGCGTCGAGCTTTCTGCGCACGGATGTCGTTGTGATGGGCATTGTGCTGATCGGCGCGATCGCTTGGGGTTTCGATCTGGCGATGCGGGGGCTCGAGCGCCGGCTCGTGCCTTGGAAAGGGCGGAGCTAGGCGAGCGGGCAACGCGATCCCGACGATCTGGATCTCTGGACGCCGCGCTTCTGGAATTCCGGAAGCCCGGAACAATGCTGCTCGCCGTAGGGATGAAACCCCTTAAAAATCAACCCCTTGCCGCCTCCTATCCAGTTGGCATCGCCCTTGCAATGTAAGAACCCGCGGCCGCAACGGACCGCCTACTTATTAAAGCAAGGAGACAGCCGATGATCGATTCCCCTGCCTGGCATTTCTGACCCCGTCGCTCAAGGCGACCCTTCGCGCCATGTCGCGCCCACGCCAAGCGAGCGGCCTTCATCGGGTCGCGCCGCGCGCGGGATCGTACCGGCCATCGGCCATTCGGCCCATCCACCCAGTCTGGAACCATCGTGAAGAAACCGTTCTATAAAGTCCTCTATGTCCAGGTGATCGCTGCGATCATCATCGGCATTCTCTTCGGCCATTACTCGCCCGACCTCGCGGTCGACATGAAGCCGCTCGGCGACGGCTTCATCAAGCTCATCAAGATGGTGATCGGCCCGATCATCTTCTGCACGGTCGTCAGCGGTATCGCGGGCATGGAGGACATGAAGAAGGTGGGCCGCGTGGGCGGCAAGGCGCTGCTCTACTTCGAAGTCGTATCGTCGTTCGCGCTCGTGCTCGGCCTCATCGCCACGCACGTGCTCAAGCCCGGCGTCGGCTTCAATGTCGATCCGGCGACGTTGAACGGCAAGGAAGTCGCGAGCTACGCGGCGAAGGCGCACGGTCAGAGCACGGTCGACTTCTTCATGCACATCATTCCGAACACGGTCGTCGACGCGTTCGCGCAAGGTGAAATCCTGCAGATCCTGCTCGTCGCGATGCTGTTCGGCAGTGTGCTCACCCAGCTCGGCGAGCGTGGCAAGATCGTCACCGATTTCATCGAGAGCATCTCGCAGGTGTTCTTCGGCATCGTGCGCATCATCACGAAGCTCGCGCCGATCGGCGCGTTCGGCGCGATGGCGTTCACGATCGGCAAGTACGGCGTCGGTTCGCTGTTGCCGCTCCTCAAGCTGATCGGCACGTTCTATCTGACGTCGGTCGTGTTCGTGGTCGTGGTGCTCGGCATCATCGCGCGCCTGGTCGGTTTCAACATCTTCCGTTTCGTCGCCTACATCAAGGAAGAAATGCTGATCGTGCTCGGCACGAGCTCGTCGGAAGCGGCGCTGCCGCAGCTCATGCAGAAGCTTGAAAAGCTCGGCTGCTCGCGCTCGGTCGTGGGCCTCGTCGTGCCGACCGGCTACTCGTTCAATCTCGACGGCACCAATATCTACATGACGATGGCGGTGCTCTTCATCGCGCAAGCAACGAACACCGATCTCACGCTCACGCAGCAGCTCACGCTGCTCGCCGTGACGATGATCACCTCGAAGGGCGCGAGCGGCGTGACGGGCGCCGGCTTCATCACGCTCGCCGCGACGCTCGCCGTGGTGCCGACGATTCCGCTTTCGGGCATGGTCCTCATTCTCGGCATCGACCGCTTCATGAGCGAGTGCCGCGCGCTGACGAACATCGTCGGCAACGGCGTGGCGACGGTGGTCGTGTCCGCATGGGAGAAGGAGCTCGACCGCGCCCAGCTCGCGCGCGCTTTGCGCCGCGGTGAAGTGACCGTCGACGAGACGGCCGCAGTCTGATGCGATGAATGGAACAGGGCGGTGCGCACCGCGCGCCGCCCTGTTCCGCTCGAAGCGATGAGCACCGCGGAACGAAGCGCGTACGAGCCGGACGGCCCGGCGCGATATGCCAAAATAGTCGATACCCATCGACTGGAATCTGCCACCGTGACGCGCCGCCTGATCGTCGTTATCGCACTTCTCGCGACGCTCGCGGCGGCCTGCGCGTTGACGTGGAGCATCACGTGGCAGCGCGGCGCCGACGAGTTGCGGCGCAACGCGGCGGTGCGCGCCGACCGCACGACGAACGCGCTCAAGAGCACGCTCGAGCGCTACGAGTCGCTGCCTTACTTGCTCTCCGAGCACCCGCTCGTGCAGGACGTGCTCGCCGATCCCACGCCGGACGGCGTCGCGCGCGCCAACCGCTACCTCGAAGACGTCAACCGCCACGCGCGCGCAACGCAAACCTACATCATTCGCGCCGACGGCTTATGCGTGGCGGCCAGCAACTGGAATCGCCCGGACAGCTTCGTCGGCGTCCAATATCTTTTCAGGCCGTACTTCGTCGATGCGGTGAAAGGCGGCGTCGGACGCTTCTTCGGCATCGGTACGATCTCGCACGATCCCGGCTACTTCATCTCGCAGCCGGTCTATCGCGACGGCAAGATCGTCGGCGTCGCGGTCGTCAAGCTCAACCTCGAATGGTTTCCCGGCACCGATGCGTTCGAGCCGCTCGTCGTCACGGACGATCACGGCGTGATCTTCCTGTCGTCGGTGCCGGCGTGGAAATATCACACGGTGCGGCCGCTACCGGGGCCGGTCGCGACTTCGATCTTCGAGACCCGCCAATACGCGCAGCAGACGATCGTGCCGTTGCCGATGACGATCGAGCGAACGCTCGAAGACGGCGCGCGGATCGTGCGCATCGGCGGCGGGCGGCTCGCGCCGCGCTATCTCGCGACGCGCCGCTCGGTCGGCGTGCCGGACTGGCATCTGATCACGATGGCGTCCGTCGATGCGGTCGACACCGACGCGCGCAACGCGACGGTCGTCACCGGTTTCGGCTTCGTGTCGCTGTGCATGCTCGGCTTCTATTGGCGTATGCGCCGCGCGCGTGTGCGCGAGATGGTCAAGAGCCGCACGTTGCTGCAGAAGGCGTATGCGGAGCTGAACCAGCGCGTCGCGGAGCGGACCGCGGACTTGTCCAAAGCGAATGAGCAATTGCAGAAGGAAGTCAGCGAGCGCACGCGCGCCGAGCAGGAGCTGCGAGCGGCGCACGACGAACTCGTGCAGGCGAGCAAGCTCGCCGCGCTCGGCCAGATGGCGGCGGGCATCACGCACGAATTGAATCAACCGCTCGCGGCACTGCGCGGTTTCTCGGACAACACCCGCGTGCTTCTCGCGCGCGGCGATCAGGCGGCCGCGCGCGAGAATCTCGAAGCGATCGCCGCGCTCACCGAGCGCATGGGCAAGATCACGAATCAGCTCAAGCTGTTCGTCGGGCGCGCCCGGCCGCGAAATGAGCGCGCGCTGGTTGCGCGAGCGCTGCGCAATTCGCTGAACCTGCTGCAAAAGCGTCTGCAGGGTGTCGCGCTGGATGTCTCGCTGACGACGGCCGATCGCCCCGAGTCCGCAGACGTTCCCTGCGCGCATCGTGCATTCGACGTGAACGACGAGCACCCGACGCTCGTCGCGCGCTGCGACGATCTGCGTCTCGAGCAGGTACTCATCAATCTGATCGGCAACGCGCTCGACGCGGTCACCGGGCTGGCCGAGCCGCGCATTGCCATCGAGATCGAGGCGGCTGTCACGTCGCTCGCGATCACCGTGCGCGACAACGGCCCCGGCATTGCCGCCGAAGCGCTGCCGCGTCTTTTCGAGCCGTTCTTCACGACGAAGGAAATGGGGCAGGGGCTTGGCCTCGGCCTCGCGATCTCGTCGTCGATCGCGCGCGATTGCGGCGGCTCGCTCACGGCGAAGAACGCAGACGAAGGCGGCGCGGTGTTCGTCTTGACGCTGCGCCGCGCACGCACGCATAGTCCAGACACGCTTCCTTCGTGAATGGAATGCCCCCCTTCAAGTGACAAGTGACAAGCGATGGCGAACGGCCTGCAAGTGATCTATATCGAGGACGACGAACTGGTGCGCCGCGCCAGCGTGCAAAGCCTGCAATTGGCCGGCTTCGACGTCGACGGGTACGCGTCGGCTGAAGCGGCGCTGCGCGCGATCGGAGCGACCGCCGGCGCGGGCGGCTCCATCGGCAACGACTTTCCCGGCGTGATCGTCAGCGACATCCGCCTGCCCGGCATGAGCGGTCTGGAGTTGCTCGCTCAATGCCGCGAGCGGGCGCCGGACGTGCCGGTGATCCTCGTAACTGGCCACGGCGACATCTCGATGGCTGTCCAAGCGATGCGCGACGGTGCGTATGACTTCATCGAGAAGCCGTTCGCGTCCGAGCGTTTGATCGAAACCGTGCGGCGCGCTTTGGAACGCCGCATGCTCGTGCTCGAAAACCTCGCGCTGCGACGCGAGCTGGCCGGGCAGCACGCGGTCGCGCCGCGCATCATCGGCCGCAGTCCGGCGATCGAGCAGGTGAGAAAGCTGATCGCAAACGTCGCCCCCACCGATGCCTCCGTGCTGATCAACGGCGACACCGGCGCCGGCAAGGAATTGATCGCGCGCAGCCTGCATGAAATGTCGCCGCGGCGCGCGAAACCTTTCGTCGCGCTCAATTGCGGCGCGCTGCCGGAGCCGATGTTCGAATCGGAGATGTTTGGCTACGAGCCAGGAGCCTTTACCGGTGCGGCAAAACGCCGCATCGGCAAGCTCGAGCATGCGTCCGGCGGCACGCTTTTCCTCGACGAGATCGAGAGCATGCCGCTCTCGCTACAGGTGAAGCTGTTGCGGGTGCTGCAGGACGGCGTGCTGGAGCGGCTCGGCTCGAACCAGCCGATTCGCGTGAATTGCCGCGTGATCGCGGCGGCCAAGGGCGATATGGCCGAGCACGTGGCGGCGGGCACGTTCCGGCAGGACCTGCTCTACCGGTTGAACGTCGTGACGATTGCGCTGCCGCCGCTCGGCGAACGGCGCGAAGACATCGTCCCGCTTTTCGAGCACTTCCTGCTCGATGCCGCCGTGCGCTATGGGCGTCCGGCGCCGATCCTGACGGACGGACAACGGGCCGCGCTCATGCGGCGCGACTGGCCCGGCAACGTCCGCGAGCTGAGGAATGCCGCGGATCGCTTCGTGCTCGGCATCGCCGAGGGGCTTGGCGACGCGGCACGCGGCGCTGGTGGCGAAGCGGCGACGGCATCGCTCAAGGAGCAAGTCGAGCAATTCGAACGCGCGGCCATCTCCCAGGCGCTGGAGCAGGCGGGCGGGGCGGTGGCGCAGGCCGCCGACCGGTTGCAGGTCGGCAAAGCGACGCTCTACGAGAAGATCAAGCGGTACGGCCTCGCGGACCGAGGCGACGCCGGCAAAGACGGCGAGAAGGAGGCGGGCTGATGGTTGGGCGGGAGGTTTCTCTGCTTCAGGAGGTGCTCAATGCCTTCGAGAGCAATTGATCGAGCTCCGCGAACTGCGGCTCGCCGACATAGCGCTTCAGAATCTTGCCGTTCTTGTCGACCAGGAATGTGGTCGGCGTGAGCTGCACGTTGCCGAATTGCTTGGCGGCGGTGCCGTCGTCCATCGCGACCTTGAACGGCAACTGGCGGGTTTGCGCGTAGTTCACCACGTACATCGGAGCGTCGTAGTTCATCGCCACCGCCACGAACTCGAGCCCCTGGCCCTTGTAGCGGTTGTACGTGTCGATCATCTGCGGCATTTCCTTCATGCAGGTCTCGCAGCTCGTCGCCCAGAAGTTGACCAGATAGACCTTGCCTTTGAGATCGGCCGTCGAAATCTTCTGGCCGGAGAGCAGCGTAAACGTCGCGTCAGGCACTTTTTGCTGGCTGCCGAACGCGAAATAACCGGCGACGGCGATCGCTGCGACCACGATTGCCACCGCGAGATAGCGGATGGGATTCGTGCGGCGCGTCGTGGGAGCGGGAGTCTGACTCATGGATCGAACCTCGGAAGCGCTTAAGCGCGAAAAGCCCGGCAAAGAAGCGCAGCTATTGTACCGTCGCGTCGCGGATTTCGCATCGGCGGCGCCACGGTCGGTCTGCTGAGCTTCGGTATAAGGGAGACAGATCCGGTCGCCCGCTCCAGCCGCTTAGGGTGCTTTTCCTCTTGTCGCCGGCGCTTGAGCTTAGTCCCGGTAGTGCTTGCGGTGCTTGTCCTTCTTCTTGTAGCCGCGTTCGTGGTCATCGGCATAGGAATTGTTGCGCGAGATATTGCCGCCCAGCGCCGCACCCGCGCCCCCGCCAAGCGCCGCGCCGACCAGTCCGCCGGTGCTGCCGCCCATCGCGTTGCCCGCCGCGGTGCCGGCCCCGCCGCCGAGCGCGCCGCCGACGATGGCGCCCGTGCGCTCGCGCTTGCTCGACGTCACCGCGCCGCCGGCGCCGCCACCGACAGCGCCGCCGATCACCGCGCCGGTGCTGCCGCCGATCGCGTTGCCGACCGCCGCGCCGGCGACGCCGCCAAGCGCGCCGCCGAGCGCGTTATTCATGTCGCCCGCCATGGCAGGCAGCGAAGCGACAACCGAGGCTGCGACAAGCGTCATTCCCACAATTTTCTTCAACATCTGGTTTACCCGTGGTTTTGAGATAGCGGGCGCTAGTGTAGCAGTCGATATGAAAGTGATTTGTAAAAATGTGTGAGAGATAGGCGGTGGTTTGACGCGGCTCGCGAAGCGGGCGAGTTGGCAAGCGGCCTGGCTATTTGGGGCGCGATAGAGCTGGCGTGGCGCGTGCGGAGATGGCCGCATCGGCAGCGGTTTGCCCATAAGATAAGATCGCGGCGACCCGCGTTTTGCCTCGTTCCCGTTTTCACGTCATCCGTCTTATGTCTCGGTCCGCTTTTAATCTTCTTGCGTCGTTGCGTCCCACCAAGCGTGTGATTGTCCGTGCTGCCTTCGGCTTCGGCATTCGTTCATCAAGGGACGGCTCCGCCCTCGCCAGTTCAGCCGCAGCCGTGCTGCGAGTGTTTGCCGGCGCCGCCATATTGGGTTGTGCGCTCACCGCTTGTTCACCGGACTACGATTGGCGCACGATCATGGACAGTGCCGACGGCTACACGATCGACCTGCCGGCGAAACCGATGAACGACGAGCGCGACGTCGATATCGGCGGCGTGCGAATGAAGATGAAGATGCAGTCGGCGCATGCCGAGGGTGCCGTTTTCGCGGTCGGCACGGTGATTCTGCCGAGCGACGACCCGCAACTGCGGCAAACGGTGCTCGACTACCTGCGAACGGGATTGGCGCACAACCTGAGCGCGGCCCCCGAGGCGCGTACCACGCAGGTTCCGCTTGCTGCGGGCGGCATGGTGCCGGGCCTCGAGATGAGCGTGAGCGGCGACGCGGGCGAAAAGCGTGAGCACAGGACGATACAGGTGCGTCTCGTTGCCCGCGGCAAGCACGTGTACCAGGCGACCATCATTGCCGACAAGGCGCCGCCCCAGGAGCAAGTCGATCAGTTCTTCCAGTCGTTCAAGCTCTACTGATCTTCGGGATGCGGGGGAGCGAAACGCGCGCCTATGATCAAGTCTTAAAGTGAAAGTTCCTTCATAGGATGTGTCGCTAATTGCTGGATTTTGCAACGGTTTTTTATCTATCCACAGCTCTTGTGGATAACTTTGTTGAAAACTCCTCCGCACGACCTCCGGACCCCCATCCTGCGGGGGCTTTCCTTAAAGTGCCCCGAAAGGTGGCAACCGAGAAAACTTAAATAAATCAAAGAGCTGCGAATAATCCTTCGGGCGATGCCTTCAAGCGGGCAATTGAAGCGGCGATGCCGGGAAATGTGCATAAGTCAAGTCTTGACAGCGGCGTATTGCTATTCCCGATCGGACAAGACTGGCCTTTGCGTTAGGGCTTTCACGCGTTGGCCCACGGGCAGCCTGGGTCGAAACGGCGTTTGACGCCCGCACCGGCGGGCCTACGAAGGTGAGAAAACGCGACGATACTGCACCGCTTCGGCGACCTGCGCGGCGTTGGGGGTGTCGTTGCCGGCGAGATCGGCAATCGAGCGCACGACCTTCAGCACGCGGTAGTGGGCGCGCGCCGACCAGCCAAACCGCTCGCCCGCCTCGCGCAGCAACGCTTCGCCCGTGGCATCGGGGCGGCAGACTTCGTCGACCTCGCGCCCGCTCAATTCGCGGTTCATCTTTCCCTGCCTCGCGAGTTGCCGCTCGCGTGCCGCGACGACGCGCGCGGCGATCGATGCGCTCGATTCCCCGCCCGCCGACGAGCGTGCCGCCAATTCCGCCGGTGTCAGCGCGGGGATTTCGATTTGGATGTCGATCCGGTCCAAGAGCGGTCCCGACAGTTTGCGCAGATAGCGCGTGGCTATCTCCGGCGTGCAGCGGCAGCGGCCGTTCGGATCGCCGCGCCAGCCGCATGGGCATGGATTCATCGCGGCGATCAATTGGCAGGCGGCGGGGAAGTCGGCTTGCAGCGCGGCGCGCGAGATCGTGATGCGGCCGGCTTCGAGCGGTTCGCGCAGGGTTTCGAGCACGTGACGGTCGAACTCGGGCAGCTCGTCCAAGAAGAGCACGCCGAGGTGAGCCAGCGTGATCTCGCCGGGCTGCGGCGGGTTGCGTCCGCCGACCAACGCCGCCGCGCTCGACGAGTGATGGGGCGCGCGAAAGGGCCGCTGCCGCCATTGGACCGGCGAGAACCCGAGCATGCTGGCCGACAGCAGCGCGGCGGACGTGAGCGCTTCATCGTCGCTCATTGGTGGCAGCAGGCCGGGCAGACGCGCCGCGAGCATCGACTTGCCCGCGCCGGGCGGCCCGACCATCAGCACATGATGACCGCCGGCCGCGGCGACCTCCAGTGCGCGGCGCGCGCCGCTCTGGCCGATCACATCGGCCATGTCCGGTTGCGCAGTGGGTGTCGGGTTGCCGATCGAAGGCGCCGCGACCGGCGCGAGCCGCCCGTCTTCCGCGCCGGCGAGGTGAGCGCAAAGCGAAGGCAAATCCGCCGCGCCGTAGACGTCGACACCAGGAACGAGCGCGGCTTCGCTGGCGCTGACGTGCGGCAGATAGAGCTCAGGGGTGCGGGAGTCATCAGGCTCGGGGAGGGCGGCCCTCAAGACGCTGCCGGCGTTGGCTGACAGGCGCTCACAGCGGGCTTGCCCATAGCCGCGCGCCGTGCCGCACGCCATGGCGAACGCGCCGCGCATCGGCCGCAATGCGCCGGTCAGCGATAGCTCGCCCGCGAATTCGCGGTGCGCGAGCGCTTCGGCCGGAATCTGACCGCTCGCGGCCAGGATGCCGAGCGCGATCGGCAAGTCGAAGCGTCCGGATTCCTTCGGCAGGTCGGCCGGCGCGAGATTGACGGTGATCCGCCGCACGGGAAATTCGAAGCCGCAGTTCTGCAACGCCGCGCGCACACGCTCGCGGCTTTCGCGAACTTCGAGATCCGGCAGGCCGACGATCGAAAACGACGGCAGACCGTTGGCGAGATGGACTTCGACGGTAACTTCAGGCGCGCGGCCAGCGGCCGGCGCGCGTGAGCGCACCACGGCAAGCGACATGTTTTCTCCCTGCTAAAGAGGCGCTGTTACTGCCGCCGCCCCTTCGTTTCTAACGACTTCACGGCTCGCTTGCCGGTGAGGCTCAATAGACGA
>DATGHJ010000334.1:0-2679 GCA_035308085.1 Trinickia sp.
GGCTATGACGGCATGCACCTCATCTATGAGGCGCTGAAGAAGACGAATGGCAATTCCGACGGTGACGCGTTGCTTGCCGCCATGAAGGGTATGGCATGGGAAAGCCCGCGCGGCCCGATCTCGATCGACCCGGCAACGCGCGACATCGTCAGCAACATCTATATCCGTAAGGTCGAGAGGCTGAACGGCCAGCTCTGGAGCACTGAATTCCAGACCTATCCGAATGTGAAGGACCCGATGAAGACGGCGGCCAAGTAGGGACGCTACGCCCCGACGTTATCGATCAGCCGCGTCTTGCCGATCCGTGCCGCGACCAGGAGCCGGGTCGGCCCGTCTTTAACCGAGCGGCTCGGCGCCAGCGTGTCGGCGTGGCGGGCTTCGAGGTAGTCGAGCGCGAAGCCCGCCTGTCTGATCGTTGCCCTGCCTTCCTCCAATACCGCCGATATAGGCCTGCCGGCGGCGATGGCAGCCGCGCAGTCCTTGAGCACACGATAGAGCGTGGGCGCCGCCTCGCGTTCGCGCGGCGTGAGGTAGACGTTGCGCGACGATCGCGCCAAGCCGTCGGCCTCACGCACGATCGGGGCGCCAAGGATGCGCGTCTTGAGATCGAGGTCGCGCGCCAGCCGGGTGATGACCTTGAGCTGCTGGTAATCTTTCTCGCCGAAGATGGCGATGTCGGGTTCGCATTGCGTCAAAAGCTTCGCCACGACGGTCGCGACGCCGGCGAAAAACTGCGGCCGGAACGCATCTTCGAGTCCGGCCAGCGCCGGACCTTCGGGCACGATCCTGGTGGCAAAGCCTTGCGGATACATCGTTTCCGCCGGTGGCGCCCATACCAGATCGACGTCGAGCGCGCGGAGCGCCGCAAGATCGGCGTCAAACGTGCGCGGATAGCTGCCGAAGTCTTCGGTCGGCGCAAACTGGGCCGGATTGACGAAGATCGAGACGATGATCCTGTCGGCGCGGCTTTGCGCGCGGCGAATGAGCGACAGATGCCCCTCGTGCAGCGCACCCATGGTTGGCACCAGCGCGATGGTTTGTTGCGATCCGCGTTTGGCGCTCCGCGCTTTCCGAAGATCGGCGACGGCGCGTCGCAACTGCGTCAATTTTCTGATCACTCGCGTGCGGTTTAGCGATCGGGTTTTAGCTTTCTTCATCGTGTTTTCATGTTCAGCGTTGCGTCGCGGGCACACTACGAATTTTGTTGAACGCGTTGCGCAGTTGGCGATTAACTTCAGCGACGTGATGCTGTATCTTCACTGTACGCGTTGCAAGCCTGAGAACGTGCGTCGTACGCTGAGGTCGCGTTTTCATGTTGATGCAGGTAGATGTCGGCAAGCCGGATACGGCCTACGTCATCGTCCTCGGCAACGAGAAAGGCGGCTCCGGCAAGTCGACCACGGCGATGCATGTCGCCATCGCGCTGATGCAGGCCGGACAGCGCGTCGCCACCATCGATCTGGATTCGCGGCAGCGAAGTTTTACCCGTTACGTTGAGAACCGCCGCGATTGGGCGGAGCGTGCCCGCGTCAAGCTCGCCTTGCCCAAGCATTATTGCGTTGCGCGCGGCAACGGCGCGCGCATCGAGGAAGTCGAAACGCAGGAATTCGCCGCCTTTGCCGACGCGGTCAGCGAAGCCGAAAGCACACACGATTTCCTCGTCATCGATACCCCGGGTACCGATTCCTATCTGATGCGCCTCGCTCATTCGATGGCCGATACTCTGATCACGCCGTTCAATGACAGTTTTGTCGATTTCGATGTGCTCGGCAGCGTCGATCCGACGACTTTCGAAGTCGTCCGCGTCAGCCATTATGCGGACATGGTGCGCGGCGCCCGGCGGCAGCGCCGGCTGGTCGACGGCGGGTTGATCGATTGGGTGGTCCTGCGCAACCGGCTGTCGTCGCTCGGTTCGCGCAACAAGCGGCTGGTCGGGGAGGGCGTCGACAGGCTGGCGAGCCAGCTTGGCTTTCGCTCGGTCGACGGCTTTACCGAACGTCTGATCTACCGTGAATTCTTTCCGCGTGGCCTGACCGCGCTCGACGATCTCGGCGAAGATGCTCTCGGCTTGCGCCCCAGCTTTTCACGCGCCTCGGCGCGCGATGAGGTCAAAGCGCTGATGGAGGCATTGAAGCTGCCGCTCGACCCGCGCGGCAGGCGGCGCGCCGCGGCCCGCGCCGAATGGATGGCGTCGGCCGGGCGACCGCTCGAGACCTACGGTTTGCTCGCCGACGAGGCTTAGCAAGGTTCGCGCTGCGTTTGGGTGAGCATTGCACCGCTGCCCGTGCAGGGCCACCTTAGGGCGAAGCTAAACCCCGGCAGCGACTACCCAATGAGCAGCGATCGTAATAATCGTGCTCCGGCCCCGGCCGAGCAGTCGAAAAGTGCAACGCCTACAGCGGCATCGCGGGCGGAGATCGACGCTTTTCTCAACCGCGTCAGCAGTCTTGCCCCGTCGACCGGCCGCGGCCGCTTGATTTTCGGGCTCGACGCAACGATGAGCCGGCAGCCGACGTGGGACCAGGCCTGCCGCCTGCAAGCCAACATGTTTCGAGAGGCAGCCGCCGTCGGCGGACTTGCGATCCAGCTCATCTACTATCGCGGGCTCGCCGAATGCCGGGCGTCGCCCTGGGTTGCCGAGCCGGAACGGCTGGGCAACCTGATGTCGCGGATCGATTG
>DATGHJ010000335.1:0-2972 GCA_035308085.1 Trinickia sp.
CATCGGCGGCTGAGCGCACCCAGGCGACTGCTGCCCAATGACTACCAACCCAGACCGCCGCATCACCGGCCTCATCCTCGCGGGCGGGCGCGGCACGCGCATGGGCGGCGTCGACAAGGGGTTGCAAACCCTGCGCGGCGAGCCGCTCGCACGGCACGTCGCGATGCGCATCGCCCCGCAGACCAGCGCCCTCCTCATCAGCGCGAACCGCAATCTCGACGCGTACCAAGCGCTCGCCGCGCCATTCGGCGCGTCTGTCATCAGCGATTCATCGAGCGACTTCCCCGGGCCGCTGGCCGGCATCCTCGCGGGGCTGCGCGCCGCGCGCACCGAACTCGTGCTTTGCGCACCGTGTGATTCGCCCTATCTGCCGCTCGATCTCGCCAGGCACCTCTTCGCCGCGCTCGACGCAAACCGCGCCGATATCGCGACCGCGACGACCACCGGCGCCGACGGCCAGTCGTCGGTTCATCCGGTTTTTGCGCTGTTGCGCACGTCGCTCGCAGACGACCTCGCGGCCTGTCTCGATCGCGGCGAACGCAAGGTTCGCGCGTGGTACGCGCGCCACATGACAGCCGAAGTCGGCTTTGCCGAGGAGCGTGCGTTTTACAATGTCAACTCTTTGCAAGAGCTCGCCGACCTCGAGCGTGCGTGAAGCGACAGCACGACGCCACGTTCCGCCGCGCGCCGCCCGATCCGATTCGCCCAGCCGGCGCCCCACGCCCCGCCCGTGCGGACGGCAAAACAGGGGCGAGCCTCACCACCGATGACCACGCAGAACGATTCCAGCTGTATTGCCCAATACGATCCCAACGCGATGCCGGTCCATGCCGCGCAGGCGATCGTGCGCCAGTGGGCAGTGCCGGTTGCGGCGACCGAACGGATCGCGCTGCGCGCCGCGCTCAATCGCGTGCTGGCCGAAGACATTGCATCGCCGATCGACGTCCCCGCGCACGACAACTCCGCGATGGACGGTTACGCGTTCGACGGTGCCGCGCTCTCCGGCCACGCGAGTTCCGGTGACCAAGCGCAGCTGACCCTGCTCGTAGCGGGCCAGGCGTTCGCGGGGCATCCGTTCGAAGGTGCAGCGGCCTCCGGCGAGTGTGTCCGAATCATGACGGGCGCCGCTATCCCGGCCGGTTGCGACACCGTCGTTCCGCAGGAATGGGTGACGCGCACGGAGGGCGAGCGCATCAGCTTCGATCCGCGGCGCTTAGCGCGTGGCGCCAATTGCCGGCAAGCCGGCGAAGATCTCACCAAGGGCCAATCCGCGTTGCGCGCGGGTCGCATCCTGCGAGCATCGGATCTCGGCCTGTTGGCGTCGCTGGGAATCGGCGAAGTGACGGTGCGGCGGCGTCTGCGCGTCGCGTTTCTATCGACCGGGGATGAGTTGCGCTCGATCGGCGAGCCGCTTCCCGTCGGCTGCGTGTACGACAGCAACCGCTACACGCTCTCAGCCATGCTCGAGCGTCTGAACATCACGACGCTCGATCTCGGCGTGGTGCGCGACGAGCCCGCCGCGCTCGAAGCCGCGCTGCGTCAGGCCGCCGAAAGTGCCGATGTCGTGCTGAGCTCGGGCGGCGTATCGGTCGGCGAGGCCGACTTCACGCGCAAAATGCTGCAGACGTTCGGCGATGTCGCGTTCTGGAGCATGGCGATGCGCCCCGGCCGTCCGCTCGCGTTCGGCCGCGTCTGGTCCGGCGGACGGGCTGCCGTTGGCCGCCCCGCGTTATTTTTCGGTCTGCCGGGCAATCCGGTGGCGGTCATGGTCACGTTCTATCAGATCGTGCGCGAAGCGCTCATCGCCATGTCGGGCGCCGAGCCGCAGCCGCCGCTCGTCTTCACCGCGACGAGCGCGCAGCCGCTCCGGAAACGCGCGGGCCGCACCGAATTCCTGCGCGGCGTCGCCGCGCGCGGCGCCGACGGCTGCTGGCACGTCGCGCCGACCCGCTCGCAAAGCTCCGGCGTCTTGAGCTCGATGAGCGAAGCGAACTGCTTTATCGTCCTGGCACACGATCGAACCGACGTCGACGCAGGCGAAGCCGTCGACATCATGCCCTTTGACGGGCTCATCTGAATCATCGCTTTAGAATCACCACTTTTACGGGGCTTCACGCAATGAAAAAACAAATCTCGTCGATCGCGGCTGGGCAGACCGCCAAAGCGCTCATCCTCGTCTACTTGACGTTCAGCGTGCCGATCGTGCTGCTTGGCATTCTGGTGGCGTTCGTCCGCTACGGCTCGGTGGAGCTGAGCACGATTTTCAGCGCGCTGATCCTGAACGCGATCCTCGGTTTCGTGCTGCTGTGGGTCGCTTGCCACGCGTACAACTGGGTGGCATCGCGCTTTGGCGGTATCGAGATCGTGCTCTCCGACGTGCCAGAGGAAGCCTGATGAGCACCGTGATCCGTCCAGCCGCGCCCGCCGACGTCGGCGCGATCTTTGCGCTGATGCTCGAGCTCGCCGAATTCGAAAAGCTCACGCACCTGTTCGTCGCGACCGAAGCCGGCGTGCACGATGCGCTCTTCGGCGAGCGGCGCGCAGCGGAAGCGCTGGTCGCGGAAGCAGGCGGCCGGATCATCGGCTATGCACTCTTCTTTCACAATTTTTCGACGTTCCTTGGCCGGCGCGGTTTGTATCTCGAAGACTTGTACGTGCAGCCGTCGCAGCGCGGCAGCGGTCTCGGCCGCGCGATGCTGCGGCGACTCGCGGCACTCGCCGTCGAGCGGCAGTGCGGCCGCTTCGAATGGACGGTGCTCGACTGGAATCAGAACGCGATCGATTTCTACGAGAAGATGGGCGCAACCGTGCTGCCCGATTGGCGCATCGTCCGCATGACGGGCGACGCGCTCACGCAACTCGCTAACGGCGACAGTTGAAGCGGAGCCGGCGGCGCAAGGCCGCCGGCGGTTTGACCGACTCGCGTGCCTCGTCTGGGCACCTCAAACACCTCACGGCTCCTCGCTCACGGC
>DATGHJ010000336.1:0-6076 GCA_035308085.1 Trinickia sp.
GGCGCAACGGCCAGGAAAGCGACGATGTCGCGTGCAAATGCCTGGTCGTCAAGCTGGGCGCGGAGGTGTGCGATCTGTCGGAGCCGATGCGCGCGGTACTGCAGGAGGGGACCGAGCGGATCGTCGCCCGGATTGCCGACTGCATCGAAGCGGGGGTGGCCGACGGTTCGCTGAAAGACTTCGACGACCCGCATCGAACCGCCGCGACGCTTTACGAACTGTGGCTCGGCGCCACGCTCCTGGACAAGATCGGCTACAACCGGCAACCGCTCGACGCCGCCATGGCGGCCACGCGCATCATCCTTAACCTTCCCAGACCGCTGTAAACGACAGCGGCGGGCGTGCCCGCCCGCCAGACACTATTTTTTTGCCGCAAAGTCTAGACGACCGGTCTAATTGATGGAGAAATACCAGATGCAGAATTTTGAATACCACAACCCCACCCGCATCGTATTCGGCCAAGGCGCGGTTGCGCGCGTGAACGACCTCGTGCCGGCCGCGGCTCGCGTGCTCGTGCTGTACGGCGGCGCGAGTGCGAAGAAGAACGGCACGCTCGACGAGGTCAAGGCAGCGCTCGGCGCGCGCGAAATCCGCGAATTCGGCGGCATCGAGCCGAATCCGACCTTCGAGACGCTGATGGAAGCGGTCGCGCTCGTGCGCCGCGAGAAGCTCGACTTCCTGCTGGCGGTAGGCGGCGGCTCAGTGATCGACGGCACGAAGTTCGTTGCTGCCGCGGTGCATTTCGAAGGCGACCCGTGGACGATCCTCGAAACGCACGGTGCGAACGTCACCGGCGCGATGCCGTTCGGCTCCGTGCTGACCCTGCCCGCCACGGGCTCCGAAATGAATAACGGCGCCGTGGTGACGAGAAAGGCGACGCAAGCGAAGCTCGCGTTTCGCCACGAATCGGTATTCCCGCAGTTCTCGGTCCTCGATCCGACCAAGACCTACACGCTGCCGGCGCGGCAGATCGCGAACGGCGTGGTCGACGCGTTCACGCACATCGTCGAGCAATACCTGACCTATCCGGCGAATGGCTTCGCGCAGGACCGCTTTGCCGAAGGGCTGCTGCAGACGCTGATCGAAATCGGTCCGAAGGCGCTGGCCCATCCGCAGGACTACGGTGTCCGCTCGAATTTGATGTGGGTGGCAACGCTTGCGCTGAACGGGCTGATCGGCGCTGGCGTGCCGCAGGACTGGGCGACGCACATGGTCGGTCACGAGCTGACCGCGCGTTACGACATCGATCACGCTCGCACGCTCGCGATCGTGCTGCCGTCGATGCTCCAAGTGCGCCGCGGCAGCAAGCGCGCGAAGCTCCTGCAATACGCCGAGCGCGTTTGGCAGATCACGTCAGGCGATGACGATGCGCGCATCGACGAAGCGATTGCCCGCACACGCGCGTTCTTCGAAAGCCTCGACGTGAAGACGCGGCTTGCCGACTACAACGTCGGCGCGGATGCGATTGACGGCCTCGTTGCGCAACTGGGGGCACACGGCATGACGCAGCTCGGCGAGCACAAGGACGTAACGCTCGAGGTGAGCCGTCACGTGCTCGAAGCGAGTCTCTAAGATGCGTCGTAGGCCGCCGCCGGCGACCTACGTTTTGCACGGCTGCGCGAGCACCGCTTTAAGCGCGGTCTCGCGCGTCACCTCTTTCCCGTGCGCGAGCGCGTCCTTGTCCATCATCGCCTCGCCGGGAAACGCGCCGGTCAGTCCTCGAATGGCTCGATTTCGCGCCGATGCCCGAGAAGGAACGCATCGGCGACATGCCGGAATGGGCGCACGTCCACGTCTTGCGCGCCGTGATCGATCAACCAGCGGAAGCGCTCGTAGAGGCCCGGATACTCGCGCTCCGGTCCCACATTCATCGCCGCCGCGGCGATCTGCAGGCGCTTGCCGCCCTCGGAGAGTTGCAGCGCGCCGTCGTCGGTCAGCACGTCGATTTCCCACTGCTCGACCGGGCCATGGCGCCAATCGAGGGCGACGTAGACCGGCACGCCGCGCTCGTCGGCGAATTCGAGTTCCGCTGCGATCGGTGTTTGCACATTGGACGGCACCGACAGCAGCGCCGAGCGCAGCACGATCTCGCGCGGCAGGATGCGCGTCAGGATCGAAAGCGCGTTGATGCCGGGATCGAAGACGCCGAGGCCGCCCGGTTCCCAGATCCATGCCTGACCGGGATGCCAGCGGCGCACGTCTTCTTTCCAGCGCACTTCGACCGAGCGGATCGTACGGTCGGCGAGCCAGTGACGAGCCGTTTCCACCGCGGGTGCATAGCGCGAATGCCACGTTGCGAAGAGCGTGCGTCCCGCGTCGACCGCCATCGCGCGCAGCACTTCCACCTCGTTGAGACTCACGCCGGGCGGCTTTTCGAGCATCACGTGCTTGCCCGCTGCCAGCGCGGCGCGCGCCTGCTCGTAGCGCACTTGCGGCGTCGCGCACAGGGATACGGCGTCGAGTGACGGTTCTTCCGCCAGCAGCGCGTCGATGTCCGGATAGTTGCGCACGCCATCGACTTTTGCATTACGGCTCGCGCACGCAATCAGCTGGAAGCCGTGGCTTGCGGCAATGGCGGGCAAGTGCTGGTCGCGCGCGATCTTGCCGACGCCGACAATCGCAATCGAGAGTTTGGTGTTCATCATGAAGTAAAGGTTATTGACGTCCCCAGCGCAGCGCGAGCGGATTCGCTTCGCGCGCGAGTTCGAGCAGCTCCGTGCGCGTGGCGAGCGGCAACGGTTCGAGCGGATGACGCACTGTATCGCTGCGAATCACACCGCCTTCCATCATCACGGCCTTGGTCGCGCGCAGGCCGCATTGGCGGTTTTCGTAGTTGATGAGCGGCAGGATGCGCGCATAACCCGCGCGAGCTTCGCTGCGGCGTCCTGCGCGATGCGCGTCGATCACGGGACGAATCAGATCGGGCAGCAGGGCGCTCGGCATCGTGCCGGTCGCGCCCGCATCGAGATCGGGCAGCAGCGTGATCGCTTCTTCGCCGTCGAACGGGCCTTCGATCGTGTCGCCGCCCGCCGCGAGCAACATGCGCAGCTTGGCGGCGGCTTGCGGCACTTCGATCTTGTAGTAGCGCACGAGCGGCAGCTCACGCGCAAGCCGGGCGAGAAACGCCACGCTCAACCCGACGCCGGAGAGCGGCGCGTCCTGCACCATCACGGGTACACCAGCCGCATCCGCGACGCGCGCGAAATGCTCGAACATCGCGTTCTCGTCGACCTTGAGCGTCGCGCCGTGATAAGGCGGCATCAGCATGACGAGGCTCGCGCCGGCGGCCACCGCGCGCGTGGCACGCTCGCTCGCGATGCGAGTGCTGAAATGGCTGCACGTGACCATCACCGGCACGCGGCCGGCCGCATGGGAAAGGCACAGATCGACGAGCGTGTCGCGCTCGGCGTCGGTCAGCAGGAACTGCTCGGAGTAGTTGGCGAGAATGCAGATGCCGTCGACTCGCTGATCGACCATGCAATCGATCACGCGCCGCTGGCTGTCCAGATCGAGCTCGCCGGACTCGAAAAACGGCGTGGGCGCGACCGGGAAGACACCGGAAAACTTGCCGTGAGACGTAACCACGATTCGAACTCCCAGTTCGTTTGATCGGCGCTTGCGGGGCGACGCTCAGCTTCGCGGGGCCATCGCGGCGAAATCGACTTTGTCGCCCGCGTCGGGATTCGGCCGGCGCGGCTCGGCCTGCGCCTTCACTTCGGCGCCGAGCCCTGTGCCGTTCGACTTGCGGCGCGCCGCGTGCCGTTCGATCACGCGCTGCAACAGACAGAACACGCACAGTAAAGCGCCGATCACGATGCGCGTCCACCACGAGCTGAGCGTGCCGTCGAAGGTGATCAGGGCTTGTATCGTGCCGAGAATCCCGACGCCGAACACCGACCCGATCACATAGCCTACGCCGCCTGTGAGCAACGTGCCACCGATCACGGTGGCCGCGATCGCGTCGAGCTCCATGCCTTGCCCCTGGAGGCCGTAGCCCGACAACAGGTAAAGCGTGAACACCACGCCGCCGAGCGCCGAACAGAAGCCGCTGAGCGCATACACGCCGAGCTTCGTGCGCGCGACCGGCAGCCCCATTAAGAGCGCCGAGCGCTCGTTGCCGCCGACCGCATACACGTTGCGCCCGAAGCGCGTGAAGTGGGCGACGTAGATCGCGACCGCGAGCGTCGCGAGCGCAATCAGCGCGCCTGTATTCAGCGAGCCGCTGCCGATGTGCACGCTGAACTCCGAGAGAGCATGAAAGGTCGGCTCGTTGATCGTGATCGATTGCGTCGTGATCAGGAAGCAGGCCCCGCGCGCGAGGAACATGCCGGCGAGCGTGACGATGAACGGCTGCAGCCGGAAGAAATGGATCAGCGCCCCCATCGCGGCGCCGTACAGCGCGCCGAACAGCAGCACGGGCGGAAGCACTGCCCATACCGGCCAATGGAAACGCTCGGCGAGCACCGCGCAGAAGATCGTTGTGAGCGCAACGACCGCGCCCACCGACAGATCGATCCCGCCCGACACGATCACGAACGTCATGCCGATCGCGACGATCAACAGGAACGCGTTGTCGACGAGAAGGCCGAACAGCACCTGCAACGAGAAGAATCCGGTGTACATCACCGAGCCGAAACCGAAGAGCGCGATGAACAGCGCCACGGTGACGACGATCGGCAGCGTGCGGGGATCGACGAGACGGCCCACGATATTTTTCATTCTGCGCTCTCCGTAAGCGGCCTCGTCGCGCCAAGGCCGATGGCGCGCAACAGATATCGCGCGAAGAGTGCGCGCGCGCTCGCCGATTGAATCACGCTGACGAGCAGCACGACCACCGCTTTGACGACGAGGGTCGCTTCCGGCGGCACGCCGATCGAGTAGGTCGTGTAAGTGAGCGTCTGGATGATGAGCGCGCCGACCACCGTGCCCGCGAGGCTGAAGCGCCCGCCGAGCAGCGACGTGCCGCCGAGCGTCACCGCGAGAATCGCGTCGAGCTCGAGCAGCAGGCCCGCGTTGTTGCCGTCTGCGCTGCGCACGTTCGAGCTTGCAATGACGCCCGCAATCGCTGCCGTGAGCCCCGAGAATACGTAGACACTGAAGACGATCGCGTTCGAGCGCAAGCCGACGAGACGCGCCGCAACCGGATTGATGCCGATCGAGCGGATAAAGAGCCCGAGGGCCGTACGGCTCATCAGCAATGCGGTGAGGGCCGTCGCGCCGATCGCGATCCAGACGGAGCAGGGCACGCCTGCGAGATAGCCGTCGCCGAGCACGAGATAGCCATGCGAGTCGATTGGGATGATCTGGCCGCCCGTGAGCAACTGCGCGACGCCGCGGCCGGCCACCATCAGGATCAGCGTCGCGATGATCGGCTGCATGCCGACGAACGCGACCAGGAGCCCGTTCCACATGCCGGCGAGCACGCCGACGCCAAGTGCGGCGAGCACGGCTGTGGCGACCTGCGACGGATCGGCCGCGAGCACGGTGGCCGCGGCGGCGCCCGCGATCGCCACGGTCGCGCCGACCGAAATGTCGATGCCCCTCGTCGCGATCACGAGCGTCATGCCGAGCGAGACGATCACGAGCGGCGCGGCGCGGTTCAGGATATCGATGGGTGCGCCGAACAGATGCCCTTCGAGGATCGAGATCGCGAGGAAACTCGAACGATGCGCGAGATCGAGCAGGATCAGCAACACGAGCGTGACCACAGGCCAGAACAGCGAATGCCGGAACAACGCCTTGAGCGGATTCATGATGCCTTCCGTACCCCAATCCCCCAAGCGGACTTCCTGCGGGGCGGGGGACTTCCTTCGGGCGCCAGTTCCGCCCCAAGGAAGGCATCCGCCCCCTCGGGAGGAGCTTTGCATGGGACCGCAGTAAGCGCTAAAGCGCCAACTCCGGTCGAAGCTTTGCATGGGACCGGAGTAAGCGCTAAAGCGCTAACTCCGGTCGACAGCGACCGATAGCGAGCGTGGGGGTAGTTCATTCAGTGTCTCCCGCAATCAACCGATAGACCTGGTCTTCCGACAACGCATTGCCCGCAACCTCCGCCACCTTGCGGCGATCGCGCAGCACG
>DATGHJ010000337.1:0-4616 GCA_035308085.1 Trinickia sp.
CCGATGCTTGGTACCACAAGAAGCTGGGCGTCTCGCCGACACCGACCAGCCTCGGCGATTTCGCCGAAGAAGTCGCGCAGTTCGCGCGCAGCGACTATCTGCAAGCGCTGCGGAAATTCCCGCAGACCGACGACGCCACCGTCGAAAAGCTGAGCGAATTCACGGGTATCGACAAGACGACGCTGATCGCGTGGAGCCTCGACGTCGCCGGCTACGACAGCCGCGGCAACTCGCTGTTCCTGACGACCCTGCTCAAGTCGAAGGGGCAGGCGCTAGGCGCGTACGACGGCCGCGTGACCGGCATCGAGACGGGCATCGCGGGCAAGATCGATCCGAACTCCGGCGGCAACGACCCGACGATGACGGCGGTCACGGGCGTCTACACGGCGATGTGGAACACCTACCTGAACGAGCAGCTGAAGTACACGTCGAATTCGGCGTTCACCGATCTGAACAACCAGGCGTTCGCGAACTGGAACTTCAGCCATATCGACCCGACCGGTGCGCAAAAGGGCGTCGACGCGCAGGGCAACGTGATTCTCTACACGGCGGGTGATTTGGCGGCGGTGATGGCGCTCAACGTCGACTTGAAGGTGCTGTCGGCCAACGGCTTCTACGACTTCGTCACGCCGTTCTATCAGACGGTGATCGATCTGCAGAAGATGCCGCTGATCGAGCAACAGGTGCGCGCGAACTTGTCGGCGCGGTTTTATCCGTCGGGGCATATGGTGTATCTCGACGGCAATTCGCGCACGGCGTTGAAGGCGGATCTCGCGAAGATGTACGAGGCGGCGACGGCCGACGAACCGGCGATGGGGCGCATCCGCGCATTGCAGCAGCGGCACAAGGCTTGACGCCTAACGCGTCGAGGCCGCAGTGCTGAAACAGGCGGGGCTGACCGAATCTCTTGGGTCAGCCCCGTCGGCTTTTGGAGCGAACACGTCTTGTTCGAGACTGCAACACGTGACGACCGGGAAAACCCGCGTTTTTGTCGAGCCATTCGTGCGGCTTAATCACGATTGGCGCACCGTGCCAAGGCGGTGCGCGCGCCGGCGCTCAGACACCTGGCGAGCACAAAGTTGGTGCTTGATCCGTGCGTAGGAGCCGGCGGCAGCTAGAGCGGCAGGACGCCTCTTGGCGACCCGCAAGTGCATCGCACGCACGCGGCAGGTGCGCTCGGCGCGTTGTTGCGCTGCGCCATATGCGAGGCGGGCGGAAGACCCTGTCTTCGGCATGGAAGTTGCGTCTGCCGCTATCGACGCCTGGTTGCCTCGGCGTCGCAACATCAGCCGCACATGGCGATTTACGGCTTGATTGCGACGCGATGAGTGAGCGGTCCGGTTGTATCGGGCTGCATGAGCGATGTTCCGATCGGGCGCGAACTACGCTGCGAGCCGCAGTGCATTTTCGCCGGATGTCCGCTTTTCGCCTGGCCACGCCGGCAGGCTCCAGGCGAAGGCTCCGGCGGATCGGCGGTTCGAGCGGAAGAACGCGAAGCGACGGATTGCGGGTGCAACCGGGCGGCACATTGGGCACGCACAACAAAACGGGTACCGCTTATGACGCAAGCATTCTTCAACGAGATGTTCGAGCACTGCGAGATCGAGGCCCGCGGCGCGGCCGCCGCCGCGTTTCTGACGAGCGGCGAGCCTCGCGCGCATTACCGCCAGTTGCTCAGCTGGATGCAAAGCCAGAGCGAGCAGCAGATCCGCGACAAGCGCGCCGAAGCCGACCTGATCTTCCGCCGCGTCGGCATTACTTTCGCGGTTTACGGTGCACAAGATGAAAGCGGCGTCGGCACCGAGCGGACCATCCCGTTCGACGTGATCCCGCGCATCTTTCCCGCCGACGAGTGGGCGGGGCTCGAGCGCGGCTTGCGGCAGCGCGTCAATGCGCTGAACCAGTTCATCCACGACGTCTATCACGAGCAGAACATCGTGCGTGCGGGTGTGGTGCCGGCCGACCAGATCGTCGGCAACGCGCAATATCGTCCGGAGATGAAGGGCGTGTCGGTCGCGCGCGATATCTATGCCCATATCGCCGGCATCGACATCGTGCGCGCGGGCGCCGGCGAGTTCTATGTGCTCGAAGACAACCTGCGCGTGCCATCGGGTGTCTCCTACATGCTCGAAAACCGCAAGATGATGATGCGGCTCTTTCCGGAACTGTTCGCGCGCAACCGGGTGGCGCCCGTCGCGCACTACCCGGACCTGCTGCTCGACACGTTGCGCGCTGCGGCGCCGGAAGGCGTCGACAACCCGACCATCGTCGTGTTGACCCCCGGCATGTACAACTCCGCTTACTTCGAGCACGCGTTTCTCGCTCAGCAGATGGGCATCGAATTGGTCGAAGGGCAGGATTTGTTCGTCGAGAACGATTACACGTACATGCGGACCACACAGGGCCCGCAGCGCGTCGACGTGATCTACCGGCGCGTCGACGACGATTTTCTCGATCCGGACGTCTTTCGTCCCGATTCGACGCTCGGCGCAGTGGGCCTGATGTCCGCCTATCGCGCCGGCAACGTGACGTTGTGCAACGCGGTGGGCACGGGCGTCGCCGACGACAAGTCGATCTACCCGTACGTGCCCGACATGGTGCGCTTCTATCTCGGCGAAGAGCCGATCCTCAACAACGTGCCGACCTGGATGTGCCGCAAGCCCGACGACCTCAAGCACGTGCTCGACCATCTGCCGGAGCTGGTTGTGAAGGAGACGCACGGCGCGGGTGGCTACGGGATGCTCGTCGGTCCCGCGTCGACCAAGGCCCAGATCGAGGAGTTTCGCGCGGTGCTCGTGGCCCATCCCGAGAAGTACATCGCACAGCCGACGCTCGCGCTCTCCACGTGCCCGACCTACGTCGAAGCGGGCATCGCGCCGCGCCATATCGATTTGCGCCCGTTCGTGCTGTCCGGGCACGACGTGAAGATGGTGCCGGGCGGTCTCACGCGCGTTGCGCTGCGCGAGGGCTCGCTCGTCGTGAATTCGTCGCAGGGCGGCGGCACGAAGGATACATGGGTGCTGGAACGCTAATCAAATACGCCAAACAAGCCAAAGACGAACCAAGCCTATTGGGAGCTGCCATGCTGAGCCGCACTGCCGACCACCTCTTCTGGATGGCGCGCTACATCGAGCGCGCCGAAAACACCGCGCGGATGCTCGACGCGAACTACCAGCTCTCGCTCCTGCCGCAATCGGACGAGTTCGCGAAGTCCGGCTGGCGCGCGATGCTGTCGATCTCCGAGCTTTCGGGCGCGTACGCCGCTGAGCACGCGAACTTGACGAGCCGTGACGTGATCGCCTTCATGGCGCGCGACAAGAACAATTTGTCGTCGATCGTGAGCTGCCTGCGCGCCGCGCGCGAAAACGCGCGCGCCGTGCGCGGCTCGATCACGACGGAGCTGTGGGAAAGCCTGAACACCACCTGGCTCGAATGCCAGAAGCTTCTCGCCGACGGCATTCTCGAGCGTGATCCGGCCGAGTTCTTCGAATGGGTCAAGTTCCGCTCGCATCTGGCGCGCGGCGTGCAGACCGGCACCATGGTGCGCGACGAATCGTTCTATTTCATGCGCCTTGGCACCGTCATCGAGCGCGCGGACAACACGGCGCGCATCCTCGACGTGAAGTTCGAAATGCGCGAGCAGACGGGCACGCCCGGCGGCACGCAGTCGCTCGACTATTACCACTGGACGGCGCTGCTGCGCTCGGTGTCGGGCTTCGAGGTGTATCGCAAGGTCTATCGCGACGTGATCACGCCGGAGCGCGTCGCGGGCCTCTTGATCCTGTTCGCGGACTGGCCGCGCTCGCTCGCGGCGAGCCTCGACGAGGTGCGCGAGATTCTTGGCCGGGTGCGCAACGCGCGTTCCGCGCAGACTGAGCGGATGGCCGAGCAGCTGTTCGGCGACGTGCGGCGCGGGCGCATCGGCGAGATTCTCGCGAGCGGCCTGCACGCGTATCTCACCGAGTTTCTCGCGCGCGTGAATGACTTGGCGGGCTGCATCAGCCGCGATTTCCTGGTGCCGCTTGCGCCGATGGAGCCCGAGAGCGTCGCGGCGTGAGCGCGTGGTCCGGGTTGCAGTCAGGCATTGCCTGGCTAACTCTTGGGAGCCGAAGTGAGGATCACGCGATGCACGAAGCGCAGCTTGTCGACGACGGGGGGCGGCAGCGTGAACGGGTAGCCGTCGGGCATGCCGAGGCTGCGGTTCAGGCTGTTCAGCACATAGGTGAGCGGAAACCAGCGCGCCATCAGGCTATCGAAGCCGGCGTCCTCGACGGGCGTCTGGTCGGTCAGCGTCGGTTCGTGCGGGCTGTCGGGCAAGAGCGCGAGTCCGCACGACACCGCCGTGTCGATCGTATCGACGATGTGCAGGTAGTGCGCCCAGGTCTCCGCCCAGTCCTCCCACGGATGCATCGTCGCGTACGGGCTGATGTGCGATTGCGCCCAGTCCGCGGGCGGGCCGTTCTTGTAGTAGGTGTCGAGCGCCGCTGCGTAGTCGGCGGTCTCGTCGCCGAAGCGGCGGCGAAAGAGCGGCAGCCAGCGCGTTTGGCCCACCAGGCGGTCGAAGAAGTAGTGGCCGGTTTCGTGGCGGAAGTGGCCAAGGAGCGTGCGGTACGGCT
>DATGHJ010000338.1:0-3374 GCA_035308085.1 Trinickia sp.
GCCGCCCGCGAGAATCGCGCAGACGACTTCGCCCGCTTCGTTCTTCGACAGATAGACGCCCAAGTCGTGGATTTGCACCGCGACGCGGTCTTCCTTCGATCCCGACACCGCGATCTTGAACTTGCGCGGCAGCCAGTTGAATTCGGGGTGGAACGTCGACCATTGGCGCAGGATCTCGGCCCACGGACGCGGATCGACGATTTCGTCGGGCGCGACGCCCGCGAACTGGTCGGCGGTGATGTTGCGGATGTCGTTGCCCGAGGTCTGGATGCCGTGCATCTGCACCGACGCGAGCTTCGCGAGAAGCTCCGGCGTTTCTTCGAGCTTGATCCAGTTGTATTGGATGTTCGTGCGCGTCGAGAAATGGCCGTAGCCGCGGTCATGCTCGCGTGCGATGCGCGCCAGCATGCGCAACTGGTCGCTGCGCAGATTGCCGTAAGGAATCGCGATGCGGTGCATGTACGCGTGGCGCTGCATGTACAAGCCGTTTTGCAGGCGCAGCGGACGGAACTCATCCTCGCTCAATTCGCCCGACAGGCGGCGCCGAACCTGGTCGCGGTACTGCGCGACGCGTTCGTCAACGAGTGTCTGGTCGTACTGATCGTATTGGTACATTCGGGGACCCCAGTGTCTTCTATGTGCCACGCTGCGTCCTAGCCACGCCGCGTCCGAAACAGCAGTCGATTCGCAAAAGCGCCGGTGGTTTAGACCGTCTGCTCATTTGCTAATGACAAATACAGATATCGATATTGAAAAACCTGGTGTGATCGTAATAAACTGGCCTTATATTTCAAACGACTAAAAACTTGTTTGCATATGCGCAAGGGTTATAAATGAACCTGCACCAGTTTCGCTTCGTGCGCGAGGCCGTCCGCCAGAACTTCAATCTGACCGAAGCGGCCAAGGCGCTGTATACGTCGCAGCCGGGGGTGTCGAAAGCGATCATCGAGCTCGAGGACGAGCTGGGCGTCGAAATCTTCACGCGCCACGGCAAGCGCGTGCGGGCGCTGACGGAGCCGGGGCGGATCATCCTGGCGTCGGTCGAGCGCATTCTTCAGGAGGTTGAGAGCCTGAAACGCGTCGGTAAGGATTTCGCCGCGCAGGACCAGGGCAATCTCGTGATCGCCGCCACCCACACGCAGGCACGCTATTCGCTGCCCGCCGCGATCGCCGAGTTCAAGAAGCGCTTCCCGAAGGTCCACCTTTCGATTCTGCAAGGCAGCCCGACCCAGGTCGCCGAAATGGTCATGCACGACCAAGCCGACCTCGCGATCGCGACCGAGGCGATCGCGGGCTACAAGGAGCTGGTGTCGCTGCCCTGCTTCCAGTGGCACCACGTGGCGGTCATGCCCGCCGATCACCCGCTGCTCGAGCGCAAGCTGCTGTCGCTGAACGATCTCGCGCAATATCCGCTGATTACGTACGACAACGCGTTTGCCGGCCGCACGAAGATCAACCACGCGTTTCAACTGCGCGGCCTCGTGCCGGACATCGTGCTCGAAGCGATCGACGCCGACGTCATCAAGACCTATGTCGAGCTCGGGCTCGGCGTCGGCATCATGGCCGACATCGCGTTCAACGGCGAGCGCGACCGGCACCTGCGCGCGATGCCGGTCGGTCACTTGTTCGGCAGCAACGTCACGCGCGTCGCCCTCAAGCAGGGCGCCTATTTGCGCGGCTATGTGTATACGCTCGTCGAGCTGCTCTCGCCGACGCTCAATCGCAAGCTGATCGAGCAGGCGTTGAAGGGCGAGCACGAGAGTTACGAGCTTTAATTCCACACCGGGGATCCAGATGACGCTGTTCAAGACACTGCGCTGTGCGCTCGCGCTGGCCGCGCTCGTGCTGAGCGCCGCCGCGCACGCCGATATCAAAGTCGGCATCGACCTGTCCACGACCGGCCCCGCCGCCACGATCGGCATCACGAGCAAGAACGCGATGCTGATGTGGCCGAAGACGATCGCCGGCCAGAACGCGCAGTACCTAATCCTCGACGACGGCTCCGACCCGGGCGCCGCCGTGCGCAACATCCGCAAGTTCGTGACCGAGGACAAGGTCGACGTGATCGTCGGGCCCAACGTCACGCCGGCGGCGCTTGCGGCACTCGATCCTGTCTCCGAATACCAGACGCCGATGATCACACTGATCGGCTCGGCGTCGGTGGTGGAGCCGCAGGAAGGCAAGCGCGTGTGGGCGTTCAAGATGGCGCAGACCGACAGCGCAATGGCTGACGTGATGACGCGCTACATGTCGAACCACAACGTGAAGACGGTGGGCTTCATCGGTTTTGCCGACAGCTACGGTGACAGCTGGCTCAACGAGTTTTCGAAGTTCGCGGAGCTGCGGCATATCAAGATCGTCGCGAGCGAGCGCTTCAATCGCACCGATACGAGCGTGACCGGCCAGGTACTCAAGCTGATGGCGGCGAAGCCCGACGCGATCCTGATCGCGGGCGCGGGCACGCCGGCCGTGCTGCCGCAGCGCACGCTCGTCGAGCGCGGCTTCAAGGGGCCGATTTATCAGACGCACGGCATCGCGACGCCCGAGTTCATCAAGCTGGGCGGCAAGGATGTCGAAGGGACGCTGTTTCCGACGCAGCCGGTCGTGGTCGCGCGCACACTGCCGGCCGATCATCCGGCAAAGAAGGCGGCGCTCGCGTTCGTCGATGCCTACGAGGCGAAGTACGGGCCGGACACCGTGACACAGTTCGCCGGGGATGCGGCGGGCGTCTATCCGCGGCTTCAGGACGCCGTCGCACGGGCGCTGAAAACCGCGCAGCCCGGCACGCTCGCGTTTCGCGTCGCGTTGCGCCAAGAGCTCGAGAACGCACACGAGCTCGTGGTGCCGAACGGGGTCGTCAATACGAGCGCGAAGGATCACGTCGGGCTCGATCAGCGTGCGAGCGTGATGGGCGTCATCAAGAATGGAAAGTTTGTCTACTTGAGCCAGTGAGCCCTTCGGCCCTGTGCCGAAGGGGTGAAACCGGCGAACTTGCTCGTTTCGCCGTTTTCCGCCATAATCGCCGTCTTCCGTCATGCGCGACCGTATGCGTGGCGATCGAGATAAGCCCAGGTGGTGAAATTGGTAGACGCAGGGGACTCAAAATCCCCCGCCGCAAGGCGTGCCGGTTCGATTCCGGCCCTGGGCACCAACAGTTGTTCCGGCAACAGCCGAAGTATTCCGAAAAACCCCGCAAGATCAAGCTCTTGCGGGGTTTTTCTTTACTAGGCGGTCTGGCTTGACTCGTCGACATCCGGCGGATGAACCACCGGTTCGCCGGCAAAGACAAGACACTCGCCCTTGGCGCCTATCCGGACGTCTCGCTTGTAGCGGCCCGAAAAAGCGCAACGAGGCTCGCGAAAAACTGGCCGCGG
>DATGHJ010000339.1:0-5007 GCA_035308085.1 Trinickia sp.
CGCTAAGAAGGGCGACCTGATTCCCGAAGCGCCGCAAACGTGCGGTGCGGGCATCTTCGTGTGGTCGACCGTGTTCGCCTACAACGCGGACAAGCTGAAGACAGCGCCGACGAGCTGGGCCGATTTCTGGAACGTCTCGAAGTTCCCGGGCAAGCGCGGCATGCGCAAGGGCGCGCGCTACAACCTCGAATTCGCGCTGATGGCCGACGGCGTCGCGCCGAAGGATGTCTACAAGGTGCTCGCGACGAAGGAAGGCCAGGATCGCGCCTTCAAGAAGCTCGATGAGCTCAAGCCGAACATCCAATGGTGGGAAGCCGGCGCGCAGCCGCCGCAGTTCCTCGTGGCCGGCGACGTCGTGATGTCGACAGCGTATAACGGCCGCATCGACGCCGCTCAGAAGGAAGGCAAGAACCTCAAGGTCGTCTGGAACGGCAGCATCTACGACCTCGACTACTGGGCGATTCCGAAGGGCACGCCGAACAAGGACCTGGCCGTCAAGTACATCGCCTACTCGCTGTCGTCGAAGCCGCAGCAGGACTACGCGAAGCACATCGCGTACGGGCCGGTGAATGTCGCCGCGGTCAAGTCGCTCGATGCGAAGACGCTCGCCAACCTGCCGAACTCGCCGGCCAACGGCAAGAACGCGGTGCTGCAGGACCTGACGTTCTGGAACGACCATGGCGACGAGCTGGAACAGCGCTTCGCCTCATGGGCCGCGAAGTAAGTGCTTTGCATGGGGCCGCAGTAAGCGCTAAAGCGCCAACTGCGGCCGACCGCCGAGGGCTTGGAATAAGTGCTGAAGCACTCACTCCAAGCCCTCAGCATGGGATGAGAGTAAGCGCTACAGCGCTGACTCTGATCGACACAGGAGACAGCGGTGACCACGACGACAGTCCCCGCCGATTCGATGACCGGGTCGGCGCACAAGCTCAAGCGCGAGCTGAAGGCCGCGGAAGCGAGAAAGCGCACGATGGCGCTCTTGCTCGTCGCGCCGCTGGCCATTTTTCTGCTGCTGATCTTCGTTGTGCCGATCGGCGCGCTATTGACTCGGGCCGTGCAGAACCCCGAGATCGCCACGGCATTGCCGCATACGGTCGACGCCTTGCGCGGCTGGGACCGCAAGTCGCCGCCGGCCGACGCCGCCTACGCGGCGCTCGCGGCCGACCTCACGGTGAACCAGGATGGCGAAGTGCTCGGCGCGCTGGCGCGCCGCTTGAACACTGAAATTCCCGGTTATCGCTCGCTCGCCGCGAAGACGGCGCGCGCGATGCCGCTCAACGACGACGCCGGCCACGCGCTGCCGCCCGCGCAAATCCGCGCCAAGCTGCTCGAACTCGATTCGCGCTGGGGCGACGTCGCGTACTGGCAGGCCATTGCCAAGAACGGCAGCCCGTATTCGCCGTTCTATCTGCTCGCGTCGCTGGACCACAGGCAGGATGCGTTCGGCCATATCGTGCCGAGCGACCCCGATCAACAGATCTACCTCAACGTGTTCAGCCGGACGTTCGCGATCAGCGCGGCGGTGACGGTGTTCTGCCTGTTGCTCGGCTATCCACTTGCCTACTGGATTTCGACGCTTTCCGAGCGCCGCGCGAACCTTGTGATGATCCTGGTGCTGATCCCGTTCTGGACGTCGATACTCGTGCGCGTCGCAGCATGGATCGTGATTCTGCAAAGCGAAGGGCTCGTCAACAAGGCGCTGATCGGCAGCGGGCTGATTCACGATCCGCTCTCGCTGCTGTTCAACCGCGTGGGCGTCTACATTTCGATGACGCACATCCTGCTGCCTTTCATGATCCTGCCTTTGTACAGCGTGATGAAGTCGATCCCGTCGACCTATCAGCGCGCGGCGGTGTCGCTCGGCAGCCATCCGTTCGCGGCGTTCTGGCGTGTGTATGTGCCGCAGACCTATCCGGGCATCGGCGCGGGCGCGCTGCTCGTCTTCATTCTGGCGATCGGCTACTACATTACGCCCGCGCTCTTGGGCGGGCCGAACGATCAGATGGTGAGCTACTACGTCGCCTATTTCACGAACGTCACGATCAACTGGGGCATGGCGTGCGCGCTGGGCGGCCTGCTGCTGGCGGCGACGCTCCTGCTGTATGTCGTGTATGGACGTTTCACCCGCTCGAATTTGAGCCTCGGCTGAACGATCGCTAAGGGGGCAACCGATGAAATTTTCTCGACCGATGTTCGCACCGCACATGTCGCTCGCCGAGCGCGCGTGGTATTTCGCGCTGCGCGCTCTCTGCGTGCTCGTGCTGCTGTACCTGATCCTGCCGGTGCTCGCGATCGTGCCGCTGTCGTTTTCGTCGAGCACGTTTCTCGTGTATCCGATTCCGGGCTGGTCGCTGCGCTGGTACCAGAACCTGATCGCAGCCGACGAATGGCGAATGGCGGCGAAGAACAGCTTCATTGTCGCGCCGTCCGCGACAGTGGTCGCGACGGTGCTCGGCACGCTGGCTGCAATCGGCCTTTCCAAGGCAAACTTCCGTGGCAAGGGACTGCTGATGGCCGTGCTGATCTCACCGATGATCGTGCCGGTTGTGGTGGTAGGCGTCGGGATGTATCTGTTCTTCGCGCCGCTCGGACTCGCCAACACCTATGTGGGCCTGATACTCGCGCATGCCGCGCTCGGGGTGCCGTTCGTCGTGACGACGGTGGGCGCGACGCTGCAGGGCTTCAATCACAACCTTGTGCGCGCGAGCTTGTCGCTGGGGGCGAATCCGGTGTCGACGTTCTTCAGGATCACGCTGCCCGTGATCGCACCGGGTGTCATTTCAGGGGCGCTGTTCGCGTTTGCGACGTCGTTCGACGAAGTGGTCGTGACGCTGTTCCTCGCAGGCGCAGATCAGGTCACGTTGCCGCGCCAGATGTTCACCGGCATCCGCGAGAACATCAGCCCCACCATCGCGGCGCTTGCCACGATCCTGATCGTGTTTTCAACGTGCCTGTTGCTCGCGCTTGAGTGGCTGCGTGGGCGCAACGCGGCCCGCGCAACCGCTTGATTTTCGTCCGGCTTCCTAGTAGTTGTGCAAATGCGCGTAGCGCACGATCAACCCCTTGGCCAGCAGCGAAGCGAGAAAACCAAGCACAAAGGTACGCATTGATCAGTGATAGCCTGCATCCCCCTCTCGCACCTTGCCGCGGAATACGCGGTATTGCATGGCGTTGTAGACGAGGATGATCGGCAGCACGATGACGGTGCCGACCAGGGAGAAGAGCTGGCTCGAGTGGCTCGACGAGGCCTCCCAGATGGTGAGCGACGGCGGCACGATGTACGGCCAGATGCTGATGACCAATCCGGTGTAGCCGAGGAAGCAGATGGCGAGCGTCAGGAGGAACGGCATGGCTTCGTGCTCGAGCCGCACGGAGCGAAAGATGCCCCAGACGCAGGCGAGCACGAGGATCGGCACGGGCAGGAACCAACCGAGGTTGCCGCTGCCGAACCAGCGGTGCGCGACGGCGGGCAGCCCCGCCACCGTCCACAAGCTCACGATCGCGATGATCGCGAGCAGGCTGCCCACGAGCGGGCGCATCACCTCGCGCATCTTGCGCTGCAATTCGCCATCGGTCTTCAGGATCAGCCAGCCGCAGCCGAGCGTCGCATAGGTGAACAGCACGCCGAACCCGCAGAACAGGCTGAACGGCGAGAGCCAGTCGAACGGGTCGCCGGCGAACCGATCATCGACGATCTTGATGCCTTGCAGCAGTGATCCCAGTACGATGCCCTGGCAGAGCGCCGCGAGCGCGGAGCCGCCCATGAAGGCGAGATCCCATGCGTGCTGCGTCCGCTCGGCCTTTGCGCGAAGCTCGAATGCCGCGCCGCGAAAGATGAGACCCACGAGCATCAGGATCAGCGGCATGTAGTTCGCGGGCAGCAGGGTCGAGTAGACGACCGGAAACGCACCATAGAGCCCGGCGCCGCCGAGCACAAGAAACGTCTCGTTGCCGTCCCAGACGGGCGCCACCGTATTGAGCATCACCTCCCGTTCGGCCTTGCCTTCGAAGAACGGAAACAGCAAGCCGATGCCGAGATCGAAGCCGTCCAGCATGACGTAGATGAAAACACCGAGTCCGATGATGAAGGCCCAGATCACGGGAAGATCGATTTGCATGGCGTCATTCTCCGCGCAGCGCTTCGAGGGGGCGGTTGTGCAATCCCGGGTACTTCATCGATTCGGGGGTCTCGCGGGTCTCCACGGGGCCCTTCCTCATCATCTTCAGCATGTAGAAGACGCCCATGCCGAACACGAGGAAGTACACGAGCACGAAGATCAGCAATGACACGCCCGCTTGCTGCTCGCCGATCGGCGAGACGGAGTCTACCGTCCGCAAGACGCCGTAGACCGTCCAGGGCTGCCGTCCCACCTCTGTCGTGATCCATCCGGCGAGGAGCGCCACGATGCCGGACGGTCCCATGCAGAACACGAACCATTGGTACCACCGCGTCTCATAGAGTCGGCCGCGAATTCTCAGCACCAGCCCGACGAGCGCGGTCAGCAGCATCAACATGCCGAGGCCGGCCATGATCCGGAAGGTCCAGAAGATGATGGGCGAATAGGGGCGATCCTGGGGCGGAAACGCCTTCAGGCCGCGTATCTCGCCGGTCCAGCTGTGCGTGAGAATCAGGCTGCCCAGATGCGGAATCTTGATCGCGTAGCGCGTGACTTCCGCGTCCATGTCGGGAAAGCCGACCAGGTTGAGCGCCGTGCCGCCGTGCTCGGTTTCCCAGAGTCCTTCAATGGCCGCGATTTTCGCGGGTTGATATTCGCGTGTGTTGAGCCCGTGGGCGTCGCCGATGAAGATCTGCACGGGTGTCAAGACCAGCAGGATCCCAAGCGCCATGGAGAAGCTGCGCTTGACGGGCACGTCGCGCCGCCCGTTAAGCAGGTGCCAGGCGCCGCAGGAGGCGACGATGAAGGCCGCGACGATGAACGCGGCGATCGTCATGTGCGCGAGCCGGAAGGGAAACGAGGGGTTGAAGATGACCTTGAACCAATCGAC
>DATGHJ010000340.1:0-10688 GCA_035308085.1 Trinickia sp.
GCATGCCTCGCCTGCCGCACACTTTTTTCTCCGCAAATACCCGCACTTTCCGCACTCGCGCGCCACGCACTAATCTAAGGTTGTGCCCGCGTCACGCATTGTTGCGGCGCGGCGCCGGGCCTCTTCGCATGGCTTTTCAACGATGCCAAGGAGGCGCCATGTCGCTCATCGTCGCTGGACGCTTCACCACCTTCCCCGCCGCCGAAGCTGCAGCCCAGCAGCTGTTCAAGCGCGGCTTTGTCGAAGAAGACGTCAATCTGTTTTTCGTGAATCCGCGCGGACAGCACGCGCGAAAGTCTTCCGAGCATCCGGGCGCCGCCATGCTGCACGGCGCCAAGGGCCCGAGCCGCGGCGCCACGATCGGTGCGGTAGCGGGCGCGATCGCCGGGGTCGCGATCTTCATGTCGATCACGGCGTCGCTCCTGATCGCGGTGATTGCCGCCGGCGTGGGTGCCTATGTCGGGTCGATGATCGGTGCGGCCCTGCATGACAGGGCGAGCACCGCCCCGCCGCTGCACGACGCGGTCGCGCACGCCGTGCACCACGAAATGCGCGATTCGGGCGTGCTCGTCGCCGTGCACGTGTGCCCGGAAAATCAGCTCGAAGCCGCAACGGTGCTGCGCGAAGCCGGCGGCATGGCGATCGAGCGCGCGACGGGACGCTGGCAGCAAGGCCGCTGGTCCGACTTCGATCCGACAAGAACGCCGACGCCGATGGCCGAAATGAATCAGCGCGAAGCGTAGCTACAAGACGCAGTCCGTCACCCACGCACGAGCCTGCGCGCCGCTTCGCTGGCATGGCCTATGCGTGAAAACACAACCGCCCCCGACGCGCTTCTCGCGTCGTTACGTTTGAGGAGGCCCCTATGTCAACTGACGTCATTGCGGTGCTGAACGATCTCACGGAAACGTCGAAGAACGGTGAACGCGAATTTCACAAAGCCGCCGAAGCGACACGCGACCAGCAGCTCAAGCTCTTGTTTTCGAGCCGCGCAAACGACTGCACGCGGGCCGCGCGCGAATTGCAGGACCTCGTGCGGGGACTGGGCGGCAGGCCGGAGAACCATGGGTCGATGGGCGGCGCGCTGCATCGCGGCTGGCTCGGCGTAAAGACCGTCGTCTCCGGCCGCAGCGCTCACGCAATCCTCACCGAATGCGAGCGCGGCGAAGACGCCGCCGAGCACCACTACCGGATGGCGCTCGATGCGGATCTGCCGGCCGACGTCAGGCAAGTCGTCGAACGGCAATATCAAGGCGTGCGCGAAAATCACGACCGCCTTCGCTCACTGCGCACCCAGCATGACGGGATGATGAAGTCGTAACGCGCGACGCTCGCCCCTCCCGAGCCCGTTCACAACGAGGCGGCCGCTCCGAATCGAGCGGCCGCTTTTTTCGCGCCGAATTCACCGCATTTTTGCCTGGCGCGTTGTAAAAAGTGCGCTTCCGATGCGCTTTCTGAAATCCGGAATCCCTGCAAATCAGCAGCTTGAGCAAACTGGTACGGCCATTGCAGGACAGGAGCGAACCTTGCTACCGACGGGACGCTCAACATGCCACCTATTCTGGAACTCCATCACAAGCAGCACGTCGCGCTGACACCGCGTCTGCAACAATCGGTGCGCCTCTTGCAGTTGTCTTCGCTCGAATTCGAGCAGGAAGTGCGACAAGCGCTCGACACGAATCCATTCCTCGAGCTCGACGAGCCTTCGACCGAAGATGCCGAGCCCGCCGCCGATGCCGACGCGCAGGTCCACCCCGGGTATGAAGCGGACGCGGCGGACGCGGCCCCCGCCTCGGCCGAATTGACGCCTGAGAGCGCCGAAGCCGCCGGCGCCGCCTCGCTGGACCAGCACGTGGACGAACCCGCGGGCGACGGAGGCGAGTTCACCGCCGACTGGTCGACGCGCGCGAGCACGCGGCACAACGGCGATGCCGACGATGTCGACCCCGGCACCTGGGCGCATTCGCAACCGACGATGCACGAGCAGCTGCATAGCTTGTTGAATGTGTATCCGTTGAACGAGCGCGACCGCGTCGCCGCCCAGATCATCATCGAAGCGCTCGACGACGGCGGCTATCTGCGCGATTCGCTCGCCGAACTCACCGAAGTTTGCGAGGCCGATCCGCCGCTGACCGAAGAGGAACTGCGCGTGGCGCTACGGCTCGTGCAGACGCTCGACAAACCGGGGGTCGGCGCGCGCTCGCTGTCGGAGTGCTTGAGCCTGCAGTTGCAGGCGATGCCTGACGATACGCCGGGCCGCGCGCTCGCCTTGGAAATCGCGGAACACCACCTCGAACGCCTTGCGCGCCGCGAGCACGCCGAGCTGCAAAAGCAGACCGGCTGCTCGGCCGACGCGCTACGCGTCGCGTGCTCGCTCGTGCGGCGGCTCGATCCGAAGCCCGGCGAAGCGTACGCGCATCCCGCCGACAACTACGTCGTGCCGGACGTGATCGTGCGGCAGGTGAAGCATCAGTGGGTCGTCGCAATCAATCCGGCCGTGCTGCCGCGCGCGCGCATCCACCGCATGTACGCGGAGATGTTCGCGCAGGCCACGGGCACGAACGCCTCGCCGCTCGGCCAGCAGCTGCAGGAAGCGCGCTGGCTGCTGCGCAACGCCGAGCAGCGTTTCACGACGATCCAGCGCGTCGCCGAGTGCATCGTCGCGCATCAGAAGGCGTTCTTCGACTACGGCGAGATCGCGCTCAAGCCGCTCGTGCTGCGCGAAGTGGCCGACGAGCTCGGCCTGCACGAATCGACGGTCTCGCGCGCGTCGAGCAACAAGTACATGGCGACGCCGCGCGGCATCTTCGAATTCCGCCACTTCTTCCCGCGCAAGCTCACGACCGAAACCGGCGGGCGCTGCTCGGCCGCGGCGGTGCGCGCGTTGATCAAGGAGCTGATCGCACAGGAGGACGTGCACGATCCGCTCTCCGACGTGAGCCTCGCGAAGCTGCTCGCACAGGAAGGCATGATCGTCGCGCGGCGCACGGTCGCAAAGTATCGGAATCTGATGAAGGTGCCGCCTGCGCAGTTGCGGCAGCGATGATCGTCGACACCAACGCGAGGTCAGCGCGACGCAAGAAGCGCGGACAAAGAGCGGGGGCGCCGCCTGAAAGGCGGTGCCCCCTTGCAAATCGAAACACCGGAGTCGCCGTTAAGCGCTAAGCGCGGCCCCAATCGAGCCCGCACATCAGCGAGCCAAACTCACGCGGCGATATTCGCGAACTTCACCGCGTTGCGCGTCACCGTTGCGGCCGTCGCGACACGCCCGAGATCGGCGAGGAACGCATCGCGCCACTTCGACAGATCCATCTCGCGCAACGGCCCCATCATGTCCGCGTGACGCGCCTGCCGCTCTTCGAGCGGCATCGAAAGCGCCCGCTCGAGCGCCTCGGCCGTTTGCGACAGATCGAACGGATTCACGACGAGCGCGCCCGGAAGTTGCTCCGCCGCGCCCGCGAATTGCGATAGCACGAGCACGCCCGGGTTCGCCGGATCCTGCGACGCGACGTACTCCTTCGCAACGAGATTCATGCCGTCACGCAGCGGCGTCACATAGCCGACCTGCGACATCCGGAAGAGCGCCATCAACAGGTTGCGCTCGTACTTGCGGTTGAGATACTGAATCGGCGTCCAGTCGAGCTGTGCGAAGCGGCCGTTGATGCGCCCCGCCTCGCCTTCGAGGTTTTGCCGGATACGCTGATACGTTTGCACGTCCGAGCGCGTCGGCGGCGCGACTTGCACGAGCGACACGCGCCCATGCCAGCCCGGCGCATTGAGCAGGAACCGCTCGAACGCCTGGAAGCGCTCGACGAGCCCCTTCGAATAATCGAGCCGGTCGACGCTCATGATGATGCGGCGGCCGCGCATCGCGTCGCGCAAGGCCCTGACCGGCTTGCGGTCCGAGAACTGCTGCGCGGCTTGCGCGATCGCGTCGGGATAGACGCCGATCGGATAGGCCGCGACCTTGAACATATGACCGTGCGCGTGGACCATGCCGCCCTCGCTCGCGTGGCCGAAATGTCCGCGCTCGATGTAGTCGACGAACGACTGCCGGTCCGCGTCGGTCTGGAAACCGACCACGTCATAGGCGCACATGCTCGCCACGAGTTCTTCGTGGGGCGGCACCGTGCGCAGCATCTCGGGAACCGGAAACGGAATGTGCAGGAAAAAGCCGATCGGATTGGCGACACCCAGCTCGCGCAGGCACTGCGCAAACGGCAGCAAGTGATAGTCGTGGACCCAGATGATGTCGTCGGGCTCGAGGAGCGCTTTCAGTTGCTTCGCGAGCGTCGTGTTGACGCGCAGATAGCCCGCGTATTCCTGCCGGTCGTAGCGCGACAGATCGGTGCGATAGTGGAACGCCGGCCACAGCGTCGCGTTCGAAAAGCCGCGGTAGTACTGGTCGTAGTCGCGGCGCGAGAGCCCGACCGTCGCGTATGTCACATTGCCCTGCTTTTCAATGACGGGCTCGCCCGCCTCGCCGACGATCTCACCGCTCCATCCGAACCAGACCCCTCCGGTTTCCTTCAACGCGTCGAGAACGCCAATCGCCAACCCCCCTGCGGCGGGCCGGCCCTCCTGCGTCGGCGCTACGCGGTTCGATACCACGATTAGTCTGCTCATTACGGCTATACCTCTTCGGTTGTCATGGCATGAGCGAAGCTTTCACTTCGTTCGATCGAAAGCCTACGCAAGCCGCGTGCCTTACGTCTCTGAGCGTGTCGAAAAAGTTGTATGAAAATGCAACGCGCACCAGAGCGCCCGCACGATGCCGCGTGGCGCCGTGCGGAAAAAATTGCTCCGGAAAGCGTGCTGCGAGAAAACTTAGGCGTCCTGCTCGGAACCGAGGTCGCGCTGATAGTCGATGCCTTCCTGGCGCGCGCCGCCCTGGTTGTGATCCCCGTCTGGAGGGGCGTTGGGTGCGGGCCGATTCTGCGACGCGGGGTCGTGGGATGGCTGCGGCGGCGCGCTGCCACCCGCACTGCTGCGCATTTCGCGCTTCTGAGCGTGGCGCGCGGAGCGCCGCAAGGCTGGGTGTCTCATGTGATGCCTCCGACGAAAGGAAGGCGAGCGCCCCAAGCGGGGATATCAACCAATTAGTCTAGACGCTGATGGGAAATTCGTGAGGTAACAATTTCGCGATATTTGTAACCTGTACATTGCGGCGCAGTGTGGGGTGAGGCCTCATCCTGGCGTTTCAAACGCGGCGCTTCGTGACGGGTTCACTGCGGGGTTCACTGCGGGTTTCACGGCGGGCTTCAATGCGGGCTTCAGTGCGCCGGGCGGCGGATCGCCGATCGGCGGCGCGGGAGGCTCAGGCGGCTCTTGCGGATGCGGCGGCTCGGGTTCCGGCGTGTGCAAGCGCAAAGCGTCGAATTCAAACGCACGCATCGATACCTCCCGCCCGGCTGCCTGTGACTGATCCGCTTACACCGACGCACCGGGCGTACCCGTCTCGCTCGCGGCCGCCGACGGCTCGCCGGCCTCTCCCGCGGCAGCCGCCGCCTTGTTCGCATCGTCGCCGTATTCGACGAGCCGGTTGTAGAGCGTCTTCAAGCTGATGCCGAGGATCTCCGCCGCGCGCGTCTTCACGCCGCCGCACTGCTCGAGCGTCGCCAGTATCAGTTGCCGGTCCGCGTCGGCAAGCGACGTGCCGAACGGAATCGTGACGGCGGTGCCTGTCGACGGCTTCGACAGCGAAATCTGCAGCGGCACGGTCGCAGTGGTATCGGAACCGGGGCTCGCCATGATGTACGCGCGCTGCACGTAGTTCTTCAGTTCGCGCACGTTCCCGGGCCACGGATACGACGACATCATCTCCCTCACGGCCGACGGAAACTGCTTCTTCGTGCTGTGGCGCTCGTTGAGCTCGTCGAGAAACGCCTGCGCGAGCAGGCCGACATCGCTGCCGCGATCGCGCAGCGGCGGCAGGCTGATCGGAAACACGTTGAGCCGGTGATACAGGTCCAGACGCAGCTTGCCTTCGAGCACCGCCCCTTCCGGATCGCGGTTGGTCGCGGCGATCACGCGCACGTCGGTCTCGAGCTCCTTGGTTGTGCCCACGCGCATGAAGACGCCCGTCTCCAGCACGCGCAACAGCTTGACCTGCAGCTCGGCGGGCATCTCGGTGATTTCGTCGAGAAAAAGCGTGCCGCCGTTCGCCCGCTCGAAATAGCCCTTGTGTTGGCGGTCCGCGCCCGTGAACGAGCCGCGCTCGTGGCCGAACATTTCCGATTCGATCAGGTTCGGCGAGATCGCGCCGCAGTTGACTGCGAGAAACGCGTGCTTGCGGCGCAGGCTCAGCTCGTGCAGCGTCTGCGCGGCGACTTCCTTGCCGGTGCCCGATTCGCCGACGAGCAGCACCGACGCCGCTGTCGGCGCGACGCGGCCGATCTGGTCATAGACCTCCTGCATCACGGGCGAGCTGCCGAGCATCAAGCCGAAGCGCCCCATCCTGCGCAGCTCGCCGCGCAGCGTGCCGATCTGCGCCTTGAGGTCGCCCGGGCGCGGCAGGCGCTCGAGAATCGCCTTCACGCGCTGCATGTTGACCGGCTTGACGAGGTAGTCGGCCGCGCCCATTTTCAGCGCGCTAACCGCGGATTCCACCGTCGCGTGGCCGGTGATGACGATGATTTCGACGCCCGAGCGCGGATCGAGATCCTCGAACAGATCGACGCCGCTGCCGTCCGGCAGCTTCAGATCGGTGAACACGACATCCGGCGTCTGCCGCACGAGCTGGATGCGCGCTTCGCGCAGATCGCCCGCGGTAGCCGTCGTCAGACCATCCGCGCCGATGATCTCCGCGAGCGCGTCGCGGGTGTTCGGGTCGTCGTCGACAATCAGTACATGAGGCATTGTGGTCGAATGCTTCCAGTAGGTTTATCTTCACAACAATGCACGCAGCAAGCGCCGCTTTTGGATGCCATTGTTGCACGTCCAAGCGAAATGCACCGAAATGAAACGTTTTGAAACGTATTGCGCGCGGATCGCAGAACCGCCGCACAGCCGGCTCAGGGCGCGCGGCGCACGCCTCGCCGCTCAGCCGTGGGGGAAATGCCAGACGCCAGGCTCGTTGTCGCCTTCCGTCCGGCCATTGGCCTGCGCTGCCTTCTCCGGCTTCGGGGACACTGGCAAAGGCGCGGTCTGGGTCGACGCGGCCACCGCCCCGCCTTCGTTTTCCCACCGGTTCAGGTCCTGCACGAGCCGCGTCTGCGAGGCGCGGTGCTTCTGCGACCAGTGCCAGGCGAGCATGCCGCCGACGGCGACGAGCGCACCGAAAATGCCGATTCTGGGGCGAGTCATAGGAGTCCCCTGATCTGTTTTTGCTGATGCACGAACCACGGACGCCCGCACGATGCGGCCGGACGCCTCGTCTGAACGCTGCGGATGCGGGCCGGCCTGTCGCTTTCCAAGCATAGCGGCCCGATGAACACGACGGCCGCGGGAGGGCCGAATCAGCCGATATTCCGGCCGCCGCACAACCCCGCCTTGGCCCTATCTTGAAATCGGAGTGCCGCGGTCGCGATGAGTTCCGGAAAATTGCAATCTCGACAATCAGCACATTTCATGCCTGCAGAAATTACATCGAGGGCCGCGCCGCGCATGGTTAAATAAGCTTTTCGCGATAGCAGATCGAGATCGAAACGAGAAGCGTGCGGCCGTGCACCGAGCGCGCTTCGGCGGTCGAACCCACCTCTGCGGGACAACTCTCATGTCGGCATCAAGCAACCTCGATACGACGGCGGAAACGCCCGGCGACAGCGGCACGCAGCCTCCCGAGAAGCGCGCGTCGCGCAAGACCTCGAGCCTCGAGTGTTACGGCAGTTTGTACGGCTCGTCGCCTGCGATGCTGGAACTCTATGAGCAAATCGAACGCGTGGCGGCCACCGACGCCACCGCACTGATCGTGGGCGAATCCGGCACCGGCAAGGAACTGATCGCGCGCACGATCCATGAGCGCAGCGCGCGCAAGGATGCGCCATTCGTCGCGGTGAATTGCGGCGCGATCCCCGACAACCTGATCGAAGCGGAGCTGTTCGGCCACGAGCGCGGCAGTTTCACCGGCGCTGTCCAAGGCCGGGCGGGCTACTTCGAGCACGCGAACGGCGGCACGTTGTTTCTCGACGAAGTGACCGAGATGGCGCCGATACGACAGGTGAAGCTGTTGCGCGCACTGGAGACGGGCACGTTCTTTCGCGTCGGCGGCACCGACGAATTGCAAAGCGACGTGCGCGTGATCGCCGCGACCAATCGCGATCCGCTCGTCGCCGTCAAGGAAAACGGCTTGCGCGAAGACCTGATGTACCGGCTCGCCGTGTTTCCGCTGCGCGCGCCACCGTTGCGCGAGCGCGACGGCGACCGCGAATTGCTCGCGCAGTTTTTTCTCGACGAGATGAACGCGCAGGAAAACACCAACAAGGTGTTCAGCAAGCGTGCGCTCGACACGCTGCGCACCTACTCGTGGCCCGGCAACGTGCGCGAGATGAAGAACGCTGTCTATCGAGCGTTCATCCTCGCGGAGAAGACGGTCGAGATCGAACACCCGCGGCTCACGTCGCGCGCGAAGAAGGCCATCACGCAGGGAGACGCGATGAGCGTCTGGGTGGGCACGCCGCTCGCGGACGCGCAAATGCAAATCATCCTCGGCACGCTGAAGTTTTGCGGCGGCGACAAGCGCCGCGCCGCCAAGGCGCTCGGCGTGAGTCTGAAGACCTTGTATAACCGGCTCGGTTCGTACGAGGACAAAGAAGACACGTCTGCTAGCGAAGAATGAAGCCGGGCCTGTTCGCGCCAGCAAGCGGCCCCGGCATCATCTCCAACTGAATTGCGTGACACCACGCAACGACACCGCTCGCGCCCCGAGCGATAAGCGCGCTCCACACACCTACCCTTTCGGCAACAGCGCCAAGCACAAAACACGCTAGATCGCCGCAAAATTTGCAATCCTTTGCATTTCTGTTTTGCCAATTACAAATTCGATCGTTCACAATGCGCGTGCGCCCGCGCGGCGTATGCGTGTCCAGCACGCGCGAGCCGCCGTAACGCAAGCATTGAACAGCAATCGAAGGAAAGAAGCATGCCACCCTTGCCCCGATTCCTCTGGCGCAGCAAAGCGCCATTGACCGCCGTGCTCGTGCTGACGGGAGCACCTATATTGAGCGGCTGCAACTCGGTCTACTACGAAGGCGCCACGGCCGGCGCCGGTATCACCGGCGCGGCGATCGCCGGGAAGGTCACGAACAACGCCGCGGTGGCGACCGGCATCGGCCTTGGCGCTGTCGCGGGTGCGCAGGCCGGCGTCAAATACACGCAGCGCGTCGCGCACGCGTTCGCGCAGGACCAGATCGCGCAGGCGGCCGGTCCGCTCGATGTCGGCGGGGTTGCATCGTGGTCGGTTTCGCACACGATTCCGATCGAAGACGACGAGCGCGGACGCGTCACCGTCAGCCGCACGATCAGCAGCGGCGAGCTTGACTGCAAGGAAATCGTGTTCTCGGTCGATACCGCCGCGAGCAAAGACACCCCCGCGCAAAGCGCCTTCTACGTGGCATCGATCTGCCGCGACGGTAACGCGTGGAAGTGGGCCTCGGCCGAGCCGGCGACCGGCCGCTGGGGTGCGCTGCAATGAGCGTGCGCCTGATCGTTGCCGGCTCGGCGCTTGCGGCGAGCGCGCTTCTCATGTCCGGCTGCCAGTCGATCGGCGCGGCGAGCGGCGCGGTGGCGGGCGTCGCCACCGGCGCCGTGACCACGAACCCGGCGGTGGGCATCGGCGTCGGCATCGCGGTGCAGGCGGCCACCGACGCAGCGGTCAACCGCACGATGAAGCGCTTGCACCAGGATCAGCAGGATGCGATCGCATCGCTCGTCGGCATCACGCCGGTCGACGGCACGCAGACCTGGCGCGTCAAGCATTGGCTACCGGTCGAGAACGGCCATGGCCGGATTCGCGTGACGCGCGCGTTCGCCTCGGCGATCGCGCTCTGCAAGGATTTCGTGTTCTCGGTCGCCGACGGCGACGACCCGAACGCGCGTGAAGACTGGTACACGGCCACCGCGTGCGAGGCGCCGCAGGGATGGAAGTGGGCGTCGGCGGAACCGGCCGTGGCCCGGTGGGGCAACTTGCAATAAAGAACCGCCCCGCAAGGCATGCCGCGCTTGGCGGCTGCGTTGCGAGGCGGATTGTCCGTGGCAAATACCCGCGCTGAGTCGCACTCGCGGGCGCAGCAAACCGGACTGTAGGCAAGCTCCAGTCCGGTTTGCCATCAAGTCTCCACGTCTTCGAGACTGAAAATTTCGGTCTGGTCGTTATACGAGAAGATCTCGCCATAACGGCCCCAGTTGATGACCGCGTCGAGCGTTTCTTCAGCGGCCTGGTCCGACAGAAAATCTTCCAGCTCCTGCTCGAAACGCACGCGCGGCGCGCGATGTCCCGGACGTTCATTGAGCACCTTCTTGATACGCGCGGCGAGCGGCACGTGCCGCAGCAGGTGCTCGGCGAACATCATCTTGCGCTCCTGCGTGCCGAACTCGGCGAACACGCGCGCGGGCGGCGTGAGGAAGATGTCGCCTTCGCGCATGTCCGCGAAACCCAGGTGCTGCAGCACTTCGCCGATCGGGAACAGATCGTCCACTTCGAGGTGCAGCGAGCGCGCGATTTCCGGCATGTCCGCACGGCCGTTATACGG